>NZ_CP132940.1:0-213906 GCF_051013345.1 Tunturiibacter gelidiferens | reverse complement strand
ATCTCCGGAAGCCTACGGAAAGCTTCTTTCAGCACAGCCATTCTTTGGGCTCTCGCGCGAAGGACATCGGCTTCGATGTCGATCGACGTAATGACTCTCGAAGAGATCCCGTTCTACAACGAGGATCTTGACTGCCCGCCGGATCCGCCGGCAGTCGAGAATATGAAGAAACTCATTGCGGAAAGCGACGGGGTCCTGATTGCAACACCAGAATACGACCATGGAATTCCAGGCGTTTTAAAGAACGCGTTGGACTGGGCATTTCGTCCTGCTTTCCAGTCCTGCTTCAAAAACAAACCCGTTTCGATCATCAGTTCTTCGCTCGCTTACCACCTGCTCGCCGAAAGCTCCGTGCGATGCGCAACGCAATCGCCGGCTCGCGGCCGATTTACGGGCGGAGTACGCGCGCAGTATAAGCTTCGCGAAGCATTGATCGCCATGCAAGCTCACCTTGTCATGTGTCCCGAGGTGGTGATCGCGGGCGTACACGGAAAAGTTGACCACAGCGAATATTACGACGAGGGCGGACTGCCGTTCATTTTGCAGTCTCTGGAAAGGCTGCGTGCGGAAATCCTCTCGAGGCGTGCATTTGGTGCTAACGCATTGATGATATCGAGCAGCAATGAAGAACCATCGTAATCTCGGCTTCATCATTTCTCTTCTGCATTATGCTGCTTTGGCAGTAGCTCAGGCGATGGCGACGATCTCGGCCAGTCGGTTCATCTGGAGATAGCATTTGCTTCCCCATCGGGTCGATGCCACATGTCTGAGCCCAGCATCAGGGCCGAGTTGCCATCGGGGAAGGCGCCGACTAGCCTTCCTTCATGTTTGATGGGCCCGGCTAGAACTGGACCATATGGAGGGTTAGTCTTTCGGCAAAACCGGCCCTGAAGAGGGTGGAGGATTTTGCCATGAAGAAGAAGTTCTCGGTAGAGCAGATTGTGTCGGTGTTGAAGCAGTCCGAGGTAGGCGTGCCGGTGGCGGAGCTGATTCGGAAGGTCGGGATCAGTGAACAGACGTTCTATCGATGGAAGGCGAAGTACATGGGCCTTGAAGTCGACCAGGTCCGGCAGCTGAAGCAACTGCGGGATGAGAACACGCGGCTGAAGCAGTTGGTGGCGGAACTGACGTTGGATAAGACGATGTTGCAGGATGTGCTCAGAAAAAGTTGTGAAGCCCTCGCGGCGCCGCCCGATGGTGAAGTACTTCGAGCAGAGCTATCGAGTGAGCGAACGGCACGCATGCTGTGTTCTGGAGTTGGCCCGGGCGACGTATCGCTACGAAGGCCACCAGGAGCAGTGGATCGAGTTGCGGATGCGCATCCGGGAAATCGCGCAGACCCGCGTGCGCTACGGGTATCGGATGATCCGCGTGCTGTTGAACCGTGAGGGCTGGAAGGTGGGCAAGGACCTTGTCTATCGGCTGTATAAGGAAGAGGGGCTGGGGCTGCGCAAGCGACCCGTTGGAAGAAGGCGGGCCGTGGTGCATCGACAAGAGCGCTTCCGTCCAACCGGACCGAACCAGGTCTGGGCCATGGATTTTGTTGCCGATCAGCTCTGCGATGGAAGGCGCTTCCGCTCGCTGACCATCGTGGATATTTACACCAGAGAAAGTCTTGCCATCGAAGTTGGGCAGAGCCTGAGAGGAGAAGATGTGGTGCGCGTGTTGAACCGACTAAAGGAGCAGCGTGGTGTGCCGAAGCTGCTGTTTTGTGACAATGGGTCTGAGTTCACCGGTCAGATGCTGGATCTGTGGGCGTATCGGAACAGCGTGAAGATCGACTTCTCGCGGCCCGGTAAGCCAACCGATAACGCGTTCGTGGAGAGCTTCAACGGAACCTTCCGATCAGAGTGTCTCGACACGAACTGGTTCCAGAATCTGACCGAAGCAAAGCAGATCATCGAAGCCTGGCGGCGGGAATACAATGAGAGTCGTCCTCACAGGGCTCTCGCCAACAGGACACCAGAGGAGTTCACCAGCCAGATCGCGGTTAACCGCGATCTGGCTGAAACAAAACAAGCCGATTCCTAACCCTCTAGTTGGTACAGCTTTTCCAGGCCCTTCATGTTCCAGTTTTATCTCTTCTCAACTGGTACAAAAAGCGCCGGGCACTCCAATTGGCATACAGCGTCGTTTCAGTACCAGTAAGCGAGAGAACGGGGCTTTGCCAGACCGCTTGAGGGGCCTTCGATATTGCGGCAGAACTCTCAACTGCCAAGAGATAGGGGCCGGGCCCGGCTGCGCCTGTGCGTAATCGCAAACTCCTTCTACTTGGACCAGCAGCCAGCGAACTTCGGCTACGGCTGGTGTCGGCGTCAGGCAGAGCTGATCTTTGAGATATCTATCGGGCGACATTCCAAATGCTCGACGAAAGCCTTCTTCATTGATAAGTGACTCGGGGCACTTGAGAACCACTCCTCGATCAAGGGCAGAAAGCCCCTGAGTATCAAAATCAACGTGAAGCATCGTATTCAATGATGCGGCCTCGTGAGAAGTGATATTGGCCTTCTGTCCTGGTTTTGAAATCGCGCTACTCCATAGCCTCTCATCAGCCCTGTCCATTTTAAGATAGCGTTCAACGCACCTTGCTCATCATCAACAGCCGCAACTCTGGGTCTCGGAAGCATCTATTTTCCCTCTGGAAATATCAAGGCAACAATGGTCCCGTCGTAGCCGTCTGGGAGTTCAATTTCGTTGGGTTCTAAAAACCGCACGATTCCACCGTTTAGCTGCATGACCATATTCACGTAATACAAAACGAGGCCCATGCCGCCCGGTTTCGGCGTATAACCCGTACCCAATAGAGGGCGTTGTCAATCAGGTTCCCTATGGCGCCGACGACCAAGCCAAAAGACATTTGCGCTTCGAAATCGCCAAGGGCGGCTTCGAGGATTGGCGCTTCAAACCTGACACGATGATGACTGAAACGGAGAGTGTTATTCTTCCTTGCGCGATCGATTACTTTTCGAGCGCTCTGAACGGAGCCATCGTCACGTCGCAAAATGGTGGCGAATCCGAGGAGTGCCATCAAAGCGGAAGATTGCTCTTCCACGTCCGACAGGTTGACTCCCTACTGTATCGCTCTGTGCAGCGTCTTGACTCCGCGTTCAACCTCGTGGAAGATCACAGCTAGATTCATGCCCGACATTCCGGCGTGAAGTAGAGTTCGCTGCATGTCATCGTAGTCAGACTCAATTTTGTCGATGTACTTAGTTAGCTTGTCTTCGAGTCCTTCTCGTTTCACAGCCTTCCGTAATTCCTCTAGAGGACGGCGGATTTTCTCTACTTCTGGATCGCTAGCTTTACCCGTCAAGCTACGAATGATCTCTTTATCCTTCAGGCGTTCGTTCTCCAAGGTGAACAACGCGCCTAAGACCACGTCCTTCAGCCGAGAGAGGGCATCACCTTCAACGAAACCTTCGCGATTGGTCTTTTCCACGAGCTGGGTGCTTGCTGCCAGATCAAGATGGACGGCACCAATAATGATGTTCCGACTAATGCTGCGTGTAGGAAGATTTACCCGGCGAAGGTCAAGGCCAAGCCAGTCATCGGTGGGTTCTCCGTAGTTGTAGACACGAATTCCATCTCGGTAAACCCGCACACCTCCGTTTTCGTCGAGGTAGTCGGTGAACAACTTGCTTTCGGTGAGTAAGCGTAGGAACTCGCGGTCGCGGTCGTAGACGTAGAACTCTCCCGTGACGGGCCCGATGCCGCTCTGTGATGCTGCATCCGCAATGACCCGATCTCGTCCACCGTGTTGCGGGATCAAAAGGCGGGTTTTGCTTTCAACGAGCTCGCGGCCTTCCAACTTGAGCAAGGGTATGCGGTTGAACTGGTAAAACCAACTGAACTGGCTATCAACTAATTCGAAGCTGAACTTCCATGTAGCGCGAGCAAGGATAGATTTTACGTCTGGAATATCAATCGTCCACATTTCGCGTCCAGGGACCAAGAGGCTTGCTGAAAAGCTCCCTTCTTCGGAGAATGGGGAGACAATGGTGGTGATCTGACGCTGAAGGCGACGAACATCGCCTCGTGTCCAATCTGCTTGGCGCAGGTTGGTGATGGTGATCTGAGTACCGGTTGCTGTGCCGGTGAAGACTTTCGGTTCTCGCTCCAAGATCTCAATCGGTGCATCCGAGAGAAATGGTTTGCTAATGACCTCAGACCAGTCGATAGTTACGACGTACTCCTTGTCATCAGCGTGTCGGGTTACAAGTTCGATGTGGTCCCCGAGCTTATGAACAGCAAAGCGACGGACCCCTTTTTCACCGAGCGGAAGGCGACGAAACTTAGGGCCGCGCTTAAGCGCCAGTCGCTGAAGTTCTCGGTTCTCGTGTCCTGGGACGAGCCAGATGTTGGTGAGGGTGCCTAAAGACATTCCTTCACCATCATCTTTAACGGTAATCCAAGGCGACGCTGATCCTAATCCGTTCAAAACAACAGTGACATCGCTCGCATCAGCGTCGTAAGCGTTTTTCACGAGCTCGAAAACGGCAAGGCGTGCGTTACCAATGAGCTGGTCCCCAAAAGCTGGAGTAGCCGCGCTCGCGGTCGAAACGTAGACTGATAGGTTTGGGAAGATATCTGCAAGACACACAGGATACGTGACTTCGTGGACCTATAAAAGGCCCGCTTCTAAGAAACCTTCAGAAATACCTCGAGCGGTCGAGAAGCCTTAGGCAGTCAGGTCTGAAGACAGACGCAAGCAGCTGTCGCGCAGGGTATATCCCAACCCTACGTCAGATACCTCGCGAAATAATGTCGGAATAGAGTTTCTTTCTGCGTTATCGCACAGGTAATGGCGAAGCTTAAAGAGTTTATTAGGACACATCGGCCCGCTCTAACGCGCCAGCTGAAGCCTTGTACATGATGTAGGGTTGTGCCGACGGCTTCTTCTCGTGCTTCGCTCACCCTAGTGACGTGCCGTTCCATCATTAGCTTTTATGGACGACCTCGAACGAATACCCGTCAGGGTCGAATACATCAGCGACATAGTATCCCAGATACCCGATGCACCCTCAATCGAAACGCCTCGACCGCGTCGTTTAGCTAGCAGTCCACCGGCCGGAGGATCGCCGAGGTGATAGCGGACCTGCAAATAATCGGGCGAAGACTTGAAGGATCAATGCGGCTTCCTGGACTCGCGCAAAGTCTCCCAGCGATCAACTAACCGCAGGCGGTCGGCTCCCTGGAAGGGCAACACCCATCCTGGATATTCTGGAGGAAGGACGCTGACCTCATCCAACTGCCTAAGCTCGTCCTCGGTGAATGTGAGTTCGACCGCCGCGAGATTGTCTTGAAGCTGGTCGAGGCGTTTCGCGCCAATGATCACAGAGGTCACCACGGGCCTTGCCATGAGCCATGCAAGCGAAACACGTGCAGGACTACATCCGTGTGCTTTCGCGATCGGAGCCATCACGTCGAGAATATTCCAGGTCCGCTCTTTGTCCACGATGGGAAAGTCATAGTCGGTGCGGCGCGAGTCGGTGGGCTTCTGCTGCGTCCGGCTGAACTTGCCCGAAAGTAAGCCGCCGGCAAGCGGACTCCACACGAGCAGACCGATCTTTTCGGCTTCCAGCAAGGGAACGATTTCCCGTTCGAGATCGCGGCCAGCGATCGAATAATAAGCCTGAAGTGTGTCGAATCGGGCAAGGTTCTTGTACTCGGAGATGCCGAGTGCTTTGGCGATCTTCCATGCCTGCCAGTTAGAGCAGCCGATGTAGCGGACCTTTCCTTGTTGCACCAGGGTGTCGAGAGCGCGAAGTGTCTCTCCGACAGGGGTCACGGAATCGTTGCCATGGATCTGGTACAAGTCAATATAGTCGGTCTGCAGACGGCGGAGACTCGCCTCCACTCCGTCCATAATGTGACCGCGAGAAGCCCCGATGTCATTCCGCCCAGGGCCGACGCGGCTATAGACCTTCGTCGCAATTACGACATCCTTCCGCGCGATGTTAAGGTCTTTCAGTGATCGCCCCAGAATCTTTTCGCTCTCACCCTCCGTGTAATTGTCCGCCGTATCGAAGAAGTTGATGCCGCCGTCAATCGAGGCCTTGACCAGTTCATCGGCCCCGGCTTGGTCAACGGTGCTGATAGCCTTGAAGAGGCCTCTGCCGTCCCCGAATGTCATAGTCCCGAAGCAGAGTCTCGAAACCAGGAGACCCGTATTGCCGAGCGTTGCGTATTCCATGATGCCCTCCAATTGTTGAGTACATTCGTGGATGCCACGAAAACAATGCCGAAAAGAGATTAGGACGCCCCTTCGCGCATCAATCTACGGACCTGAGCGAACGACGTGGGGATAGCCGCGAAGCGGTACAACGTACGTGCTCCAACAAAAGCTGGCTGATCGACATTCGCGTCGCTGAAGCTGTATCTATTCCGTGCGGTCTATGCACTTTCTCGTTGCCGTGAGGTCCTTCTCTTTGTTTCAGCACTTGCCTCTATGAGATTCGAGAATGGGCCTGACCGGGGTACCTGATCCTGCAAAGTTTTTGCCTGATCCTCCAGATATCGAGCCGCAATCCAGAGTTCACGCGCTCTATTCTGAGAATATGTACTGAGGGAGAAGTGCAATGTCATCCGAGCTCGCATCTTTGATCGAGGCAAATACGCGAATCGACGGTGCCTTTCCTACGCCAATTCCTGGTTTGCATCTCTCTCGCTATTCGTCACCTACGCAGACGGGGCAGGGTGTGCAGTGTCCAACTCTCGCCATCGTCGCTCAGGGAACCAAGGAGCTCATGTTGGGTAACGAGGCTTTCACCTACGCCTCCGGCCACTGCCTGGTGGTTTCACTCGATCTGCCGGTCTCTGGAAGAGTCACGACGGCCTCGAAAGCAAAGCCGTACCTCGGGATGAGCTTGGACCTCGACGTAAAACAGATACCGTCGCTTCGGACCTCCGGCAAGATCCAACGAGCGACGAAGCCTGATCGCGGTGTTTTCCTCAGCAGAATGACACCGGAATTACTCGATCCGGTACTTCGATTGCTCAAGCTCCTCGGAAAGCCGGAGGACAGTGCTGTGATCGCACCTCTGTTGCAGCGTGAGATTCTTTACCGCTTGTGGCGTAGCGAGCAAGGTGAGCAACTTGAGCGAATGGCACAATCGGATGGTCATGCCAGCGGAGTCGCGAAAGCCGTCCTCTGGCTGAAAGAGAACTTCGACAAGCCGTTTTCTATAAAGCTCATCGCCCAGGAAACGAACATGAGCCCTTCTGGACTACACCACCATTTCAAGACACTCACCAACATGACCCCCTTCAATATCAAAAGCACCTTCGCTTGCAGGAGGCTCGACGACTCATGTTGGTCGAGGCGATGGATGCGTCTGCTGCGGCGTATCACGTTGGCTATGTTAGTCGGTCACAGTTCAGTCGCGAATACAGCCGCCTCTTTGGAGCCCCGCCGCTTAGGGATGTGGAGTTGGCCCGCCAGTAGCCTCCCGCGATGCACCAAGTTGTTCGATAGTATGAGTTTTAGGCTCAATCATCAGGTTCTCTATGAAGAGACAGATCTGCTCCTACGATATGGTCGCTGTTCCTTCGGGCTCCTACACGGTTACGGATGCGGACGGAGACATGTACCTGTGCAACTCGCGATGTCTTTGCATCTGGGCGGTGATGCTCGTGACAAAACATAATTTGCCGGAAAGCGAGCGAGACCGCTCATTTGTGGTGACTAATCCCGTTGGCAAAAAGCGCAGCTTTGACAAACTGATGGATCTTGCTCAATGGGCCGCTGCCAACTCATTGGGCAAACCTGAAAGCGAGTGGTTAAAGAACGGGCGCGATGTCGAATGACCGGATTTGGTAGCAGTATAGAAGTCGCTACAAGGGTTTATCTTTATCTAACTAGAGCAAGTGGAGATTGTGCATGATTCATCCAGGACTCGCGGCTTTAGAAAAGTGGGACACCATCGAATACGCAGCCGGCTATCGGGCACGTTTAGCTGCGATACCGGATTCAGAGATCGCACATCACTGTTGGCGTTGTGGCTGGGAAGACGCCGATACGGAGGCTCTCGAATTGGATCGGCACAACCGTGTCCTGGCCCATGGCGGGGAAGATGATTACGCAGAGACAGGAGGCCTGCTGTTCGATGCCGGCGGCGATGCACGTGCGAATGGAGTTCCGTTCGATGAATGCCGTACGCAACCCTGGAAAGAAGGCTGGATCGCCGCGGACATCAACGTTGGGCTGGCAGGGATTGAAGACTAACCCTTCGAAGACCGGAGTACAGCGGGCGCTGCATTGCCGATGCGGACGCGAGAAAATCCTTGCGCTCGGTCTTTGTGCAACCTGCTACACCTTGAAACGGCAGGACGACGAATATTTTGGTGGGCTGCGAGAGCAGGTCCTAGAGAGAGATGGCTATTGCTGCCGGGTTTGCGGAGCTTCGGGGCGACGCAAACGCTCCATCGTTGTTCATCATCGCTTACCAGGAAAATCCGTACTCCATCTTATGATTTCGCTTTGCCCTGGGTGTCATGCGAAAGTTGGTCGCACAAGAGTCGTTCTTTCACAGATGCCACCGCTTCTGCTCGAATTGTGGCGCGAACAACACCCGCTCGGCCATGAGCAAACCGCGTTAGACTTCAAGGCCAATTTCGCAGTAGCTAAGAGCGCTCCTCTGTTCAGAGAAATCGCTCCACAGCAAGTCTGACCCGCGTGAAGAAAAGCCGAACTGCCATTTCCCGATCAAAAATAAGCCTCCGGCACGGTTGAGCGGTGCGCGCTATCTGGCGTGCTAACCAAGACCTTTGGGGTGGAGCTTTGATCGCTATTCTTCATGTTATTTGGCGTAACGCCACTAATATGCGTGCAATCACTCCACCCAGTCTGATGCAGACGCATTCTGAGAGGATTGACGGTACCAAAGACGGTCGTCAGGAGTAGAAGCGACTGCTAGAGCCGTTCTCGTCCTTGCGCGAAGTTATGTCGCTCATAAAGGCAGCCGCAGGCAATAGCTGTGGACTCTAGCGCTAATGTGAAAATCCAATTCGCCACTACTTTTATGCCTTCTTTATGAATTTTGGTAGACCATTCCCTGAGAACTGTGATTTTAGCTTCAGAGTGTAAAACCGCTTTTGTTAGAGTCCGCTTAATAACGTCCATAGCGCGCTCCTATAGTCGTCGAGCAGTAAAAGGTCGAACAGTGGGCAATAGGTCGGCGAACGATTCGAAGTCGAGTGGACTTACCAAGATCGGCAAGGGAAGAGACATGTTTCTACTCTTCGTGAAGGGTCGGCGGGCTTCGTTGTCTACAGAAGAGCCCGCCAAGACTGGTCGTTGGACTGAAGCCGTCTTTCTCATCATCATCTGCTTAGCGACGTGCGTCATTGTGGCTGCTATCTGGAGATTCTTTACAGCAACAATTTGAAGCCAACAGTTTGAGCCTTCGTAAACGCATTTGTTGTCAGATTGCTCCTTGGAGGTATGCCGTCAGGCCTACGGGTTCAACCTCACGCCTACTGGGGCGGCATCTTCGTCCACCGACCCGCATCAACATGAAACGCTAAGACATCAAGGTAGGGTCGCCTGGGTTTCGACCAGTTTTGCTTATCGAGTTTGAGTAAGGAGCAGTTGTAATGTCTGGTCTTCGCAAGTCTCAGTCACACCATAATGTCAACCTGTGGATAGTACCTCTCAAGATGTCCCTGGCGGCGTTGCTCCTCTTTGCGATCACGATGACGCCAGACATGCTCGCGGCGTATCACGTCATCCATCTGCCGAATTGGTTTACGATGGGCGGCATCGACGATGCCCGAGCCATCCTGGGCGCCATGCTTGGATGCGTGAGTACGGTTCTCGCTCTTATCTTCTCAGTGGCCCTGCTGGTGTTGTCCATGGTGGCGAATCTCTTCGGCCCCAGGCTGTTGTACCGTTTTGTGCAGGACTGGGTTACCCAGGCGACCATAGGTCTATTCATGGGGGCTTTCATCTACGTGTTTCTTGTGTTCCTGGTGACCCATCAGGATACGCACAGCTCATTTATTCCGCAGGTGTCATTAATAACGAGCTGGTTTGTGGTCCTGGCGGCGTTCGGCTTCCTCGTTTTCTATAGTCACAGGGTTGCGATGTTAATCCAAAACCCAGACGCGATCGGCCGTATTGTGGATGATATCCGTCGGGCAGTTGATCGAACGTACCCCAGCAACGGGGCTCAACATCCCAATGCCACTGCGAGTCACACTCTCCCGCCCAAAATGACTGACAGCATGATTGTGCAGAGCGTTACCAGCGGTTATATGCAGGAGATCAATCATCAACTGCTTTTGGACGGGGCCAACAAGAATCACGTTCAGATTGAAATCTACTTCAGACCCGGACAGTTTGTCCTGAAAGGCGAGCCGTTAGCATCTATCTCGCCACCGTCCCACCATGGCTCGCTTGTGAACCTAATAGAGCGGAGCGTCACTATTGGTCGTCACCGCGTCCTTGTTCAAGACCTTGAATTTGGTGTCGCGCAGATAGTTGAGATTGCTATACGAGCGTTAAGTCCGGCAATTAATGACACTTTCACAGGCATCGCGTGCGTCGACCTTTTAGGCGAGACACTCACAGTTTTAGCTGAAGCTCCGAAAAACGATGGACGTTGGTACGCGACCGACGGGGAATTGCGTCTGCAGGTACCCCCACTTCTTGTCCCGCGCCTAGTCAAGCAGGCCTTTGATCAAATTCGTCAGGCAGCCGCAGATAATCCTGCAGTTCTGATTCGGCTCTTGTCTACCATTGGGCGTTTAGCACCCAGGTTGCGACGTCAGGATGAGCGCGCCGCACTGATAGAGCAGGCCGCAGCTGTCTGGCAAACGGCAACCTCTAAAGAGTGTGTGGAAATGGATCGCAAAGACATTGGAGCTACCTGGCAACAGACGCGAGACCTGCTTGAGGGATCGCCGGAAAACGATTCTCGTAGTGCCTTGAAGGTGTTCGCGTGAATTAAATTGAGGCATCAGCGGCTGACGAGATTTTCGCGGATCCTGTGGGTCAAATGGATTCTGAGTCTTACCTAGTGCGCTACAACCGACCCCGTGTGCACCCGGCTCTCCTCTAAATCGAGCTCTCGCTGCAGCGTCCTCAACACTTCATCATCAATTTGTCCCTCATTCCGCAGCCGTATCAGCGCCTCTCGTTGCGCCTGAAGCACCGCCAAAATCGCATCACTCCGCCGCGCCTGATCGACCAGCCCCCGCACTCGCTCCTCCCGCTCCACTGGCATCGCATCCAACCTTTGCTGGTAGCTCGCGATCAACTCCCCAAACATCGCTGACTGACCCCGGTTCTTTGATCGCTTCCTGTCCAAATGCACCAGCGCCTCTCGGAGTAACACACGCCTCGCCTCCTGCTCCTCACCGTTCATCCCCCTGATTCCGAAAGCCCCAGCCTTCGAATCAGCCATGGTAGCGTCAGCCCTTGCACCACCAGAGTCGCAACGATTAAGCAAAACGCGAGGAAGATAATCATGCTCCTCTGCGGGAACATTCTTCCATCCGGCAATGCATACGGTAACGACACGGCGGCCGCTAACGATAGTACGCCGCGCATCCCTCCCCACCCGATCACAAATAGTCTTCGTGGCTCTGGCTTCTCTACCCCCGCCTTTCGTGCCCAACGCCGAACCCCGTATACGGCATAAGTTTCTCCGTACACCCACGCCATCCGCACCGCAATCATCACCGCGCTGAAGCCGACCCCGTACTCCAGCAGCACCACGCGGCTCATACCCCCGATTTGCCCCATCACATACGGCAGTTGCAGCCCGATTAGCACAAACACAATCCCGTTCAGCGCAAATGTCAGCGCATCCCACACGGCTGTTGCCTGCAGCCGCACCTGCGGTGACATGTACTCCGGACTCTTCCGGCTCATATACATGCTGCAGGCAATCACAGCGATCACACCCGACACATGCGCCCTGGCGCCCATAAGGTAAGCTGCATATGGCACCAGAATGCTGATCACAATCTCGATCGGGCCGTCATCCACCCACTTTTCAAACCATGCCACCACGGCTCCAATTGCAAGCCCGATGAGTACACCGCCGCCGGTCAAGAACACCAGCCGCCCAACCCCTTCCACCAACGACGGTGTGTGGCCTGTCACCAGCATCAGCAACCCAAACTGCAGCGCCAGTAATCCGGTGCCATCGTTCACCAGGCTCTCCGCTTCCAGAATGTCCACGATGCGCTGCGGCAACCCAACTCTTCGCGCAATTGATGTCGCCGCAATCGCATCCGTTGCCGCCACCACAGCGCCCAGCAGGACCGCAGCCTTCCAGTCGAAGCCAGGCAACAATGAACCTGCCGCCAGCGCCAGCCCCACCACCGTGAACAGCACCAGCCCTACCGCAAGCATTGCGATGCTTACGAAATTACGCTGGAACTCCCTCCACGATAGCGTCCAGGCCGCCGAATACAGGAGCGGGGGCAGGAAGACAAGAAAGACCAGATCGGGATCGAGCCCAACCCGTGGCATCCCCGGGAGAAAGCTCAACAGCAATCCTGCAATCACGAGCAGGATCGGATAGGGTACCTTTAGCCGCCGCGCAAGTCCTGCAAACATCGCCACAAACACGAGCAGCAGCAGGAATACTGCCTGCACGGCCTGTATGCCAGCACCACTGACCATTAGCCCACCAACCAGATACATCCATCACTGATGTCGGAGACGAGGAGCATGGCCTATTATCTCCCCGCATCAGAGCACAGGATGCTCAAATCGCCCCTTTGCCTGTCCGCTGCAGCAAGGCTCTTACCGCACGGCAAGCGAAAACGAATTTCCCAACTTTACGGATTTCTTACACGGCACGGAGTAGCCTCTTCTGCACGTCGGCCACGGATTTGATGCCGACCGGCGGAGCGCTCAATGTCGTTGTTTGATCTCTTAATTGGCAGACCCATCGCAACAACAGAGGAGCGCGCTGAGCACATCGGTCCCATAGCTGGCATTCCAGTATTTGGCCTTGACGCTCTCAGCTCGGCTGCCTATGGTCCTGAGGCTGCTCTAACGCTTCTCATCCCCCTTGGCCTCATGGGCATTCAGCACATCGTACCCATCAGCTTCGCCATCATCGGCCTGCTGGTCATCGTTTTCGTCTCCTACCTGCAGACCATCGACGCCTACCCTCACGGTGGCGGCAGTTACACGGTCGCGTCTGAGAACCTTGGCGCGAACGCTGGTCTGCTGGCAGCTGCCGCGCTGATGATCGACTACATCCTTAACGCCGCGGTAGGTATCTCCGCGGGAGTGGGCGCGCTGGTCTCGGCGTTCCCCCACCTCCAACCCCACACCCTCGCGCTCTGCCTCGCCATCCTGCTCATCCTCACCTTGATCAACGTGCGCGGGGTCAAGGACACGGGGACCGCCTTCCTCATCCCCACCTACCTCTTCGTCGGCACGCTGCTGCTCGTGATCCTCGTCGGAGCGGTACGCGCCTTCGCCGCAGGCGGCCATCCGGTCCCGATCGTCGAGCCCCCACACCTACCCGTCAGCGCGTCGATGCTCTCCCTCTGGCTTCTGGCCAAGGTCTTCGCCAGCGGATGCACCGCCATGACCGGCGTCGAGGCCGTCTCGAACGGAGTCAACGCCTTCCGCGAGCCCACGCAGAAGAACGCCAAGCGGACGCTCACCATCATCATCGTTCTGCTCATGGTCTTCCTCGCCGGCATTGCGTTGCTGTGCCGCGCCTACTCGATCGGCGCTACCGATCCCGGCGCCGCCGGCTATCAGAGCATCCTCTCCCAACTCACCGCCGCGGTCATGGGCCGCGGCTGGTTTTACTATGTCACCATCGGCTCAATCCTTGCGGTGCTCGCGCTCTCGGCGAACACGTCGTATGCCGACTTCCCGCGTTTGACGCGCGCCATCGCGATGCACGACTATCTACCGCACGTCTTCATGATCCGCGGGCGCCGCCTGCTTTACTCCCACGGCATCGTTGCGCTGGTAGGCTTCACTGCGCTCCTGCTGATCGTCTTCGGCGGCGTAACAGACCGACTGATCCCGCTCTTTGCCATCGGTGCCTTCCTCGCCTTCACGCTCTCCCAGGCCGGCATGGTGATGCACTGGAAACGACAGGGCGGCAAAGGAACACTTCACCGCATGATCATCAACGGCGTGGGAGCCGTCGCCACCGGCGTCACGCTTATCGTTGTGCTTGTCGCCAAGTTCACTGAAGGCGCATGGATCACTGCGATCCTCGTTCCCGCCCTGATCATTACGATGAGCGCCGTCAAGCGCCATTACGATCGTGTCGCACGCCAGATCGCCGTCGATTGCCGCATGCGCGTCGACAACCTCGCCGAGCCTCTGGTCATCGTCCCCCTCGATCGCTGGTCCCGCATTACCGAAAAGGGCCTGCGCTTCGCTTTGAAGATCAGCGACCAGGTTCAAGCCGTCCACGTTGACGCCGAGGACTGCTGCGATGAGGTGCAACAGATGTGGCAACAAAATGTCGCCGCGCCTTTGCGCGAGTCGGGCAAGACGGTTCCTGAGCTTATTCTTCTCTCCTCACCCTACCGCTTCGTCATAACGCCGCTCGTCGAGTACATCCTGAAGATCGAGCGCGACCATCCTGATCGTCAGATCGCCGTCCTGGTCCCCGAGCTCGTCGTCAAACACTGGTGGCAGGCTCCGCTCCACAACCAGCGGGCTCAACTGCTGAAGCTACTCCTTCTTGTTCGCGGTAATCAGCGCATCATCGTCATCAACATCCCCTGGTATCTGTAACCCAGACCGCCACAATAGCTTAGACAAGCCAGGCGAAGTTCTCGCGGCCGCGGCGCAGGCTCTGTGACTTTTTCCTCAGTCACCTGGATCGAATCACCTGGAAGCGAACAGAATAGCCAAAGCCGATCGAGTGATCGGGTGTTGCGGCCGAAAGACCGAAGCCACAATGAAAGTCGAGTTGCTGATGCGGCGAAGGCTTGTATGCCGTGCCGAAATCGATAACGTGCTGCGGACCGCCGCGTTGGGGAAAAGCGCCGGAATATTCGATGTAGGCGTCCCAGGACGGCGTTAGCTGCCGGTCAAAATACACACTGGATTGGCCCGTCAGATTTCGCCGCGCTCCCTCGGTTGGCCACATGAGAGAGAACATTCCCGCGGCCGTCCAGTTCTTTGTCACGGCGCGCGACCAGGGCAGTTGCACGGTTGGATCATAGCCATGACTCGATATCGAGTTCGCTCCCGTCGGAAGGCTGATGGACGGTATGAGCGAAACGTCAAATCTGCCCCGTGTTGGCCCCAACTGCTGTTTGAAGCCCACGCTCAAATCACCAAACCCGTTGGCGAATCTGGATTCGGTGTCGTCATTGAAAAAATAGTCCGGGGCCGCAAAACGGAGCTCGGTTTTGCTGACAATTCCAAATCGCACCGCCGTCTCGGGGAGATCAAAGCTACGTTGGCCTCCATTGCCGGTCTCCTGAAACCCATTCTCAAACTGCAAGCTGCCACAGGGGACGACGACACTCGAACTTGTGATCTGTGGTCGGTCTGTGGCAATCGGGCTTTGCCCATTGACGCCGCAAGTCTGACTCCTTGCTTGGAGTGCGAGAATTCCCGTTGTGACGGAAAGGAACAGCACAAAGGTAGACCGCAGCATGCAGAAGATAGTAACGGAAGACCCATATCGCAAGTGTCCAATGCAGTCCTTAGCCGAACCACTCCTTTCCGTCCTGGTCATAGACATCACACGAATAAAAGAGGCATGGACGCCTTAGGTTCCCCTCGTACAGTGAGCCCAACCAATACACACAACTTCTTTACGACTTCGTTACGGCTTCCTCACGAAATCATTGCTATCGTCTCGGTGGCCTGGCCTGCGATCAGATAAACGCCTTTCGCAAGAGCCATGAGAAAACGGAGAAGTAAAGTGAAAACAATAATTAAGTCACGCATTCAGTGGCCATCGCTGCTGGGGTTGGCGCTAATCGGCCTGCGTCTTGGAGTGGGAGATCTAAGAGCCCAGACCACTGTGCCCAACTTGCAAACATCGGTGGAAGGTACTCAGACTGGCCAGGACCTGAAGATCCAGCAGTTGCAGGACAAACTGGAGGAGATTCAGAAGGAGCTCATAGAGCTGAAGAAAGCCAATTCAGCCCAGCCGGAAACCCATCACACTACGACGGCAAAGGCCTCAGTTGCCGCGCCGAACCTGAGTGAAGCTGAGCCAGAGGTCACCGATCCCTCCAGTCCGCACTCGGAGCCGTTCGCCTTTGCTGACTTCACCTGGCTCAACGGCAACGCACGCACCAAGGACACTCCGTATGCGACCAAATTCTTTACACCCGAGATTCGCTCTGATGTGAGCTATACCTACGACTTCCGACACCCAAAGGACGACACCATCGTCGGATCGAGCGAAGTGTTTCGGTCGAGCGAGGTTACACTGACGGACCTTGGAATCGGCGGCGACTTCCACATCAACAATGTGCGTGCCCGCGTTTTGAGCCAGATCGGCCTTTACTCCACGGCCACGCCGCGCAATGATGCCAGCCCCGCGCGCGGGCAGTGGGACCTTGCCGACGCCTATCGTTATATAAGTGAGGCCAACGCCGGCTACCACTTCAACGTGCAGCACGGCCTCAACGTGGATGCCGGCATCTTCCTCTCCTACGTCGGCCTGTTCTCGTTTTACCAGTTCGACAACTGGGCCTATCAGCCGTCCTACGTCTCCTCGAACACACCGTGGTTCTTCAACGGCGTGCGCGTGCAGTGGTATCCCACGGCCAAGTTGAAGATCGAGCCATGGTTCATCAACGGATGGCAGTCCTACGGCCGGTTCAACGGCCGGCCTGGACTCGGCGGACAGATCCTGTATCGGCCCAACGGCAAGTGGGAGTTTATCGGCAACCAGTACGGTTTTGGCGAGGATGCCTTGGGCGTGCCCAGCCGCACCCGCTTGCACACCGACGACAGCATCGAATACAAGTACTACGACCGCCCCGATGCAGTCATCAGCAAAGCTGCGATGACCCTCACCGGAGACGCCGGATGCGAGAGCGGCGGCGGAGTCAGCTGCCATGGCAATACCAAGGAAGGCCCGAAACAGAGCTTCCTCGGCTTTATGCTTTACAACCGTCTCTGGTTCGATCGTGATCGTTTCGGTCTGACCCTTGGTGGTGGACGCATCAACAACCCCGGCCGCTACCTGGTACTGCTGCCGCCGATCAACGGTGCAACGGCTGCTTCTGGCACGCCATACTTCACCGAGAATCCGGGTGATCCGTTCAAGGCGTGGGACGCTTCGGTTACCGCCGACTACATGCCGAGCCAGTACTTCACCTACCGCCTTGAGTACAACCATCGTGCGGCGAACGTCCCATACTTCGCCGGCCCCGGTGGAGTCACGCCTCCAGGCGGCAACACCGGAGCCCTCGGCTCTGTTGTCCCAAACTGGAGTCCAGACCTTCGCAACAGCGAGAACCGGGTAACCGGTGCCTTCCTCGTGAAGTTCTAAATCGGATGGCTGGTAGCAGCGCACGCTGTTGCCAGCCACACTCCCTTCCGATAGACCCAATTTCGAACTGTTTTCTGGGCGTCCGAGAATGCCTAGGCCACGGGTATGTTCACTCACGACTGCAGTGTGTTTCTTATCCACAACCTCGGCCGCTTGAATAAGAGTCCCTCCACTCTCAGGTCAATTCTCATGACGCCAATACGCACATGCCCACTGGAATCTGCCTCACGAGTCCTCAAAGGGATGCTGTTGGTCATAGCTGTCGTTATTTTGAGCGGAACCTTGATCAAATCCTCGAACGCACAATCGCGCAATGTTGACGGGGCCTTGCTGGTAGAAGTCCGAATAGATAGAGCGCCGGCTGTTCTGCTGCTCGATACAGGTGCAGAACGCTCACTCCTTGATCGGGAGTTCGCACAGCGACTCGGACTTCGCCCAGTTGGACTTGCGAATATTCAGAAACCCTATTCGTCGGATCAAAGTGAGCTCGTGCTTGTTACCAACGTAGACATTCAATCTGTTCACATCAAAGACATAAAAATGTTGACGGATGATTTGGCGGCAAGCTCCGGAGCGTTGGGAGTGCATATCGACGGAATCTTAGGAAATGACATTCTTGGCAAATTTGCGGTAACCCTCGACTATTCCACGGGGTCTGTCACGTTCGGCCCAATATCCGCTGTACATCACGGCGTTCCCATCAAACTGCGGAGAATCGGTGACCGATATTTCGCTAACTTGAAATTTGGTGGGGTTCCGTTGACGTTTCTGCTTGACACCGGCACGAACTTCAGCAGCTTGTCGCAGGGAGGATGGTCAAAGCTGAATCAAGACAAGCGGCCGCTGCCGGCCATTGATGGTGTTCGTTCATCGGGAACGTCAGCGACTTCTAAATTAGTGTGCTTCCCTCGGATGCTGATTGGACGTGCTTTTTATGAAAACCTGCCAATGAGAGTACTACCACCGACGTCTGCTGGGATTCTTTCAAATCCCGACATCAGCGGCCTATTGGGCAGTGATTTCCTAATGCGATTTGTCGTTTTACTCGATTTTGCGAATGACTCTCTGTATCTGAGTCCTGATCCTAACTTCAAGGCTGATCAAGATCGCTTCTCTACAATTGGTATTCAGTTTGCGAAAGACTCTACCGGGTTCTTTACTATTATGGCGGTCTGGAGTCCGACTCCTGCGTCGGAGGAGAATTTCAATGTAGGCGATCAAATCCTTTCCGCTAATGGACTAAGCACGATCGAAATGACTCAGGAAGATCTGTCGAGCCAACTGCATGGAAAACCGGGTCGTGAGGTTCAGGTAGACATCAGTTCGCACGGAAGCCAACGTACTGTTCGTTTGGCAATAAGAAATCTTCTTTGCCAATAACGGCCTTAAGGCGACAGACGGAAAAGGATTGACGTTTCCTGTTCCACCCGTTTAGAAATGTCAGGGAAGACTGCTCTTTAGAAATGTCATTCTAAACATTTCCACCGCCCCGATTTCCCGCGCGATAACTTCGCCGTTCGTCATGTGTGTCCGAAAGCCCGTACGCATTCGTGACAGATGAAGCTTCACTCCTTATCTCTTGCCAGCGATACGCCGGTGCCGGAATCAGGATCGCCAATGAACCAGTTGCCTCAGCCAACGCAGCCGCTTTGGCCGGAACCTTCGGAACATAATCCGGCCCGTATATCTGCCGCCCGCGTTTTTGATACTGCCCCTTCTCGCTATTGGTCTTCACCTTGGCTTCGAAGTGCGTATCTTGTTGCGCCTTGATGAGCGCCAACGTATGCCCCAGGCGCTTATTCTCGACGATCGCAGTGTGGCTGACGCGCTGATCCTTGCTGAAAATGCGGTAGGGAAGGATGTACCCATTCCACCGGACTTCAAGAGGTCTGTCCGCGAAATCGAAGACGTCGACATACTCCCCGGCGAGCCCCTTTGCGACTTCGGTCTTCTCAAGGATGACCTGCTTCCTGTCGTAGTGGAACGTGAGCTGCGCCCCGACATGTCGTTTCTCCTGATGACAGAGAATGTCTTCCAGTCGCCTTGTTGTGTCAGGGATGGGGCGATGAAGGTCGCCGGCATTTGCCGGGAGAACAGCGAAGCGTTCGTTGAAGCGTTGCATGAAGTCCTGCAGGAAGTCGTTGCCTGCTTCTATGTCGCTGATGTTGGCTAGGCGTAATTCCTTCACCAAGCGGTCCTGCAGCGTTCGATTCACGCGCTCCACGCGCCCCTTGGCCTGGCTGGAGTTCGCACAGATGATCTCGATGTTTAGCTCGGCTAAGGCACGACCGAACTGCGTCATGCCTTGGCCTCCCTTGGCCTCACGATTTTGTCGGAAGACCGTGTGCTTGTCGGAGTAGAACGCCACAGGAGCACCATGCGCTTCAAGGTATCCACGGAGCGCATAGAAGTAGGAATCGGTGCTCTCGCTCAAAACGAACTTCAACTGCATCAAGCGGCTCGTCGCATCGTCGATGAAGACCAGAAGCGTGCACGGCTCCCCTCGATGCTCAAACCAGCGGTGATTGCTGCCGTCGATCTGGACCAGCTCTCCGACGCGCTCGCGGCGAAGACGAGGCTGATGAAATCGCTTGCGTTGCTTCCGAGAAAGCCATAAGCCTTCAGCCATCATCCAGCGCCGCAGGGTCTCCGTGCCCAGACGAATGCCATGCCGCTCCGCAAGAGCCTCCGCCGCAAGCGTGGGGCCGAAGTCGCTGTAGTGGGACCTGACAAGCTCAACGGCGTACGCCCGAATACCTGAGTTGATCTTCCTGTTCGAGTCCCGGCCTCTGGCCTTGTGGGCGAGGCCGGAGCCACCCAGCTCCTGGTATCGAGCCAGCAGCCGGAATGCCTGGCGAACGCTGATGTCTAAAACCGAGGCTGCCGCAACGACTGTCCGTTGGCCCGCAAGTACTTCACTCAAAACCGCAATACGCGTTAAATCACGCTGGCTCATCCTAATCAGATCCATCCTTTGAACATGACATTTCAAAAGAGGAGGACCGTGACATTTCTATTGGGTTGCTACACAGCCACTATACATAAGAGGCGTTATCAGACTTAGATTCAATGTCTTACAATGAATACTGAAAGTATAACAGGAAACATTCGTTGAGGTACCCTACTTTTCCTCAACGCGCACCAGCTTTGAAATCGGGTGCTTGAACCACTGCTGCTCTGTGTCCTTGAGATTGACGGTAGCTGTTCCCGCCTCGTGATCGATCGCGACGATGATGCAAACCGATCGGATCTCCCAATCGGTTCGGTAGACTTTCTCCCCAGCTTTGAGCGGTGGCGATGGCGGCGGCGATGACTTCTTCGTGGCATCTCTAAATGCTACCAGCTCCGATCCGGCCAGCCTGGCTCTTATATCGAATGACGTATAAAAGAGCGAATTGATATGTCATTCTATATCAACTTCCTGTGCTGCTTTCTTCCTGTGCAACGTTCACGGTTAGGCTATGCTCAAGCTGGGCTATCGTGGCTTCGAGGTCCGTGGCCTCGACTCGAGCTCCCATCGCGACGCCGATCTCGCCGAGCGCCTTCGCCCGCGTGATCCCATAGTCACAGACATCCGGCAGACAGTCGTAGGCCTTGATGGCTGGAACGTAGGAACGTTGTGCCTTGTGGATGAGCCCGATCGAGCGCCAGGCACCGTAGCACTTAGGATCGATCCTCACTGCCTGCTCAAAACATTCAAGTTCCGCTTTAACATTTTTGCGTGCGGTGATCTCCGCTATACCTATCTGCAACCACAGGTGCGTGTTGAAGGGAGCTTCCTGAACGGCCAAGCTCGTGATCCGATGGTAGTAATCCTGCTTGGCCTCCCAACGCTCCCCTTCCGCGAGGTAGCCGAAGTGGAGAACGTTGAAACCCGGATGCCTATACCGGAGACCGGCGACCAGAATCTGCTGCTCGACACCTTCGTGGATGCGGTCAGTAAAGAAAATCCTCGGGTCGCGCCGGAACAGACGGCAGTTGCTGTGCTCGGCGTAGGACGAGGCCCGCTCATGGCGATCCTTGTTCTCCCGCGACAGCGAACCCAGCATATCGTTGAAGCGTTTTTTGAAGTAGTTGCGGAAACTGACAAGATACCCAGCGACATCACCACTGCTCCGTAACAGACCCGGGATGCCGTGGCGCGTCTCGTCCGGGAGCTCCTCGTCTAGCACCAGCACCCAGTCGGTCGTCATCCGAGCCAGGGCAATGTTCCGGGCTTCGGCGTAGTGATCTGTCCAGGGGCAGGCCACACTCACGCGCCACGGCGATCATGTTGTCGGTCGAGCCGGTGTCCGCGATGATGATCTTGGTCGACGAGACCGCGTACACTCAACAGACACCCTCCGGGGTAGTGGGCACTACCTATTCAGTAGTACCCGGATCAGAATTGCCAAGGCCAACAAGAACCGCCAGTCCAGCGCGACCTTGATGACCACAGAAAGCCAGTCTCCTGGCTCCTTTTTGGGCATCCGCCCCCGCCCCCGCCCAGCCTATCGCCCATACACCCGCCCCGCCGCCCGCCCGGACCTCGGGCATCTCTCCCTAATCGTCAACTTCTCATCTTGACAAGTTTTCAAAATGAAAAGATACTCTATTCATGCACGTGGTCACTCTGAAGCACCTAAAAGAAGCGGCCACACAATATCCCGACGCTGCCAAGGAGATCGCCGCATGGCACAAGATCGTCACAGAGGCTCGCTGGACCAGCTTCGTAGATGTGCGCCAGACATTCCCGGACGCGGACGCGGTGGACAACTATGTCATATTCGACGTTCGGCGTAACCGCTACCGTCTGGTTGTGATCATCCATTACGCCCGTGTTCGGGATGGCAAGCCAACGATGGGACATGTTTACATCAGATCGTTTCTCACCCACAAGGAATACGACAACCCAGATAACTGGGACAAGGAGTTTGGAACATGAGCACAGTTCTAGCAAACCCCGCAGAGATGATTCATCGCGGAGCGCCCCATCTCATCCACAACGACGACGAGTTGACCGAGTACACCCGCGCTCTGTTCGCATTGACCGGGAAGAAGAAGACCACCCGGGATGAAGACGCGGCCATCGAACTACTCACGCTCCTGATCGAACGCTATGAGATGGAGCGTTATCCGATCCCCGAGGCCGATTCGGTGGCTGTGCTGCGGTTCATGATGGATAAGCATGGACTACAGCAGAAGGACCTGATAGCCGAGTTCGGGGTCGAGAGTACTGTCTCGCTCGTTCTATCCGGTAAACGGCAGATGAATCGAGCCCATATAGCTGCGCTGGCCGAGCGATTCAAAGTATCCCCGGCGGTCTTCTTCGAGTAGTTGTGGAAGAACCACGCCCGCCCCACCTCCTTACATCGGTCGGCCCGTAGGTCGCCATCAATGGCCTTCGGGACCTCACCGATCCCTTAGCAGTATGTAAGGAAGCAACTACCTCGCAATTCTAACGTGTCTGCGGGGCGGCGTCACCCTGTACCGGCGGGGCGGCGGACGGCGTGAGAATCAAGGGTAATGCCTCCCGCAGCATCGTCACGAAGTCGCCCAGCTCCATCTTTGGGGCCTGGGCAGGTAGTCCGACTGATCCGACGCTCAGCAGTTGCGCCAGAACCGGCTCCAGCGCCACCACGAGGATCGCCACCTGGGTGATGCCGTGTCGATCCGCCGCCTCCTCCAGATCGCCCGCAAGCTTACTGGGCACCCGGAACGTCTTGGGGATCGCGTCGCTGCGCTTGACGCGAGTTTCGTTACTTCGGGACCTGATCGCAGAGAGAAGATCCGACCCATAAATCTTGGCGATAGGAGACGCATTCGACTTTGTGGAGGCATCCATGCGGCTAACTCTATCACAGGAAAACGGGCAGTACGGCAGGAAAATACTGCAAATTAACAATCGCAGTTACAAAGAGATGCGTGGCAGTACAGCCGTGCAGTATTGCCATTCCGTACTGCCGCTGGCAGTACGGGCAATACGTTGGCAGTACTGGTTGTATTGCCCCTCTTGCCATACCTGCTGGGCAGTACTTCCCTGTCGAGCCTGGCTTTTGCTCTGGTCTTTGGTTTCGTTCTATGAGATAACCGTCTTGTAGCGGGCGGCTCCCTGTACCTGACGGTTATAAATAGACGAAAAGCTAAAGGGCCTTAACTACAGGGCGACGCGCATCTCACACATTTTCACTAAGATACAGACGATACGGTCAGCTCCAATGCGGAGCTCGGTCAGTTCTTATTTGTGGATCGGCCAGCTCTAATGCGTGGACGAGTCAGTTCTTATGCGTGGAGAATCTCAAAATCCCAGCAAAACGAGGGGTCGGAGTTGGTCAGTTCTCATGCGTGAATAACGCACCACGATGCGTGCAAAAATAAAACGCCGACCCATCGCCGGTCAGTTCTTATGCGTGACCAAGCCATGTATTTTCATTACTTTAGATTTTTAGGTTTGCGTGGGTGCTTGGGTGGGACATGCGTCGGGGAGGGTTGGAGCCGCCAGCCGCTCTCGTCCCGGTGAGTGGCGTCGATCTCGACCCGGACCTGGGTGTACTGCTTCATCACAGCCCACAGTGCCTTGTTTATATTGACTCGGAAATGCTTCTCGTTGCTGTACGACGATCCGAATTGCTGGGCCAGCTCGTTGTAGGAGAGGAATAGGGAGTAGTCCAGCGAGAGCATCCGGTAGGTCAGCCAGCAGTAGACATCCAACTCCATCGGGCTCCGCCGAAGCGCCTTGATAACCCGCATGTCGATTGGAACGCTGTGCATCAGCAGTTCCCTGAATAGCGGACCGGTGAGGACAATCGTGGACTGCCAGAACGCGGACTGCGTCACATCTGTCTTTCTTCCCCACCAGAGGTCATAGTCCTCAATGGAGTAGAGCTTGCCCTTGGCGTTCTCGGCGTCTTTATCCGAGCTGTCCTCATACCGGAACCGAATGTCCGCGTTGAACAGCCGGAGCATTTGATCCTTCAGCCGGGTGACGGTTCCCCACTGCCCGCCGGTGGGCACAATGTCCAACTGACGCATGAAGGGACTCAGCGTATCTCCTAGAGCGATAACGGGATTCTTCTTCGTCCGCACCTCGTTCGCGATCCACATGAGCAGGAGCCGGGGGATGGTCCCGTAGGGTATCCCGTACTTCGAATCCGGTTTGATCTGCAGGGTCATCTTCCCATTGGTCCGCGTGAAAGTGGAGTACGGATCGATATTGCGGGACGAGTGCGGTAGGTTAGCTTGAATGAAGCAGCGCCCGGCATATTTCACCATGTGAGCGCTCCACGGGTCCCGGGCCTCGATCTCGGCTGCGGACTCCATGAGCTGGCCGATCCTCTCGGTCGATACCGGACTGCCGGGGCGTGGGGTCCAGATATCGAGAGTCGTCTCCGCCGATGCCGGTGGCTTCTTGAGTGCGGCTTGGGAGACGGAGGGCATCTAGTATGTCCACTTTACCGCCGTTACTTTTGGACCGCTAGGGGGTAGTACCTTCTTTGGTACCGTCGTTAATTTTGGGTCCTCTCCGGATCGCGTTGCACGCAAAAGCGCATGCACAAAATTTTCCGGTGACTCCACAAATTGGTTCCAGCTACCGAGGTTGATGGTGAGAGGATAAACTTCATGCCCAGCTTCGAAGGCAACATCGAGATCGATCCCGCAACCAACCCCATCGTAGTTGCCCACCGCATTCTTGAGGAGCGGGTGAAGGAACTCTCGTAGGAACTGCCGGCGTCACCTTCGGCTACATCGGCAACCTGGAACGCTGGGGCGATGATCGCTCGTGGGCTGTCTTCCTTCCCCACCCCGCTCGTGTCGGCGGCTTCGACGACCAGATCAGCATCGGCACCACGAAGAAGCTTCCAGCCGCCGTCGACAAGTGGGCCGCGATCGCTGAGTCAGCCCGCAAGCGTTATCACAACGGCAGCCGGAGAGCGTGATGTACCTGCGTGCTTATCTCTACCGACCGAAGCAGCTCCGCGATTATCTCGCGAGGACGCTTGAACCTTTGAAGATCGTCTTCCGCTTGAAGTGCTGGCTGCTCGGCTTCCACAACTTCGGCGTGACGAAGTGCCGAGACACCGCTGCTGGACCTGCGGCAAGAAAGAGAATGGAGCCTGGTGAGCGCCGCGACTGTCAACGCTATCGACCCGAAGACATTCGATTATGCCTCTCTGGAGGATTAGGGTGAGGAGGCGCTCATGCCCGAGCTTCTTCTCTTCGTCTATGGGCTTCGCGGGTCTCGGTCGCGCCCTGTCAGCTACGATCACATCTGCCGGTATTTCGAAGGGACTGCCCCCTGAATTTGTGTGTGATGTCGTTCATGCAGCATGGTCTGTGCGCGGGTATCTACAAGGGGTAGCTGCTGATCCCGCCGCCACTTATCGAGTAAAGGTCCTCGCTATTTCCGTCTCACACAGGCTGGACGTTACGTGCTCGAACAGTGGCTAAGAACATAGCGAGGTAGACTCTCTGTATGGCCATGCCCCGGACCTGGCTTCCGCGAGCTGAAGAAATCCTCGACGTGCTGCGCCGCATGAAGTCCAAGCAGTTGGACCGCGCCGCGATCGAGGAGCTCTTCCTGCTTCAGCGTCGGGCGGCCAATGAGTTGATGACTCAGGCCGGTGCTACCAAGGCAAAACGCGGAGAGGCCGTCCTCATCGACCGCACTTCCCTGCTCGCCTGGACCGAACGCACCTTCAAAGATGAGTCCTGGCAGCTTGAACGCCGGAAAGAGACGAGCACCGAGCTGTCCCGCAGCGTGGCCGAGGTGCAGGCCTTGCGGGAGGCGATGGCGAAGGAGGGCAAACAGCCGGTCTCCTTTCCGCTCGACGAGAAGTATCTCCGCGCCACCTGCACTTCCCTTCCCCACGCCATCCGGATCGACCATGGACGCATTACAATCGAAGTGGCCGAGGGTCCATCCGACGAGATGCAGCAGCTTGCCTGCCAACTTCTCTACGAGCTGGCAATGGCCTTGAACAATGACCCCGATAGCTTCCGTGATCTCATCGGCGCGAACCATGACTCCCCATCCCCCCATTCGTTCCCTGCTGCAATCTCTCGGCGAGTCGTGATTTCTGGAAAGTTTTCATGAAAACTTTCTGTACAGACATAATGAAATAAGTCATGAAAACCTAACGGCCCGCATCCCGCACAAACGAACCTAGTTTGCAATATCCGCTGCCCCTTCCCATCTGCTATAAGTCTCCTTATGGCGACAGTATTATCAGTGGCGACACAGAAGGGTGGAACGGGTAAATCATCGACAGCTATCAATGTGGCGTGTGCTCTGGAGAGCGCTGGCTACAGAATGCGTGTCATCGATACCGATCCACAGGCGACATTCACAAAGTGGCACAAGAAGCGTAAACAGCAAGGATTAAATGGCTTTAGTGTGACGAACGTACCGAAAGGCATGCTGGAGGAGGAAATTGAGGAGCTCCGACGCGACAAGAGCCTAGACATCATCATGATCGACTGTCCCGGCAACATTGAGGACATCACTGCCACTGCAGTTCGGTTGAGCGATGCCGTGCTCTCGCCGGTCAAACCCACGTCGGTCGATCTCGCGCATGCTGTTGATACAGCAAAGTTTATCCGGGAGATGCGGAAGGTATATCCGAAAATCCTGTTCATGCTGTTCCTTAATGAGGCGATGCCGCGCCGGAACATTTCAAAAGACATGCCGGAGAGCATTCGCGCGATCATGGGAAACCTCGATCGGACGTATATGCTCAACGCGCAGATCGCCAATTCCGCGCCGGTCGCGGAGTTCTTCGGTACGGGGCGCTCGGTCTTTGAGTATGCGCCGCGATCGGCTGCCGCCACCGCCTACAAGAAACTCACAAAGGAGATCGTCGAATGCCTAAGAAATTCAGCCTGATGGACCAGGCCATAGAACTGGCCTCTGAGATCGAGATCCCAATCACCCGGTTGCCATCTCGCGCCGATGAGGAGGTCGAGCAGAGCAGGGAAGTGGGCGACCAGCCTGCGCCCGAAGCGGCTGCGGAGCCGGAGAGCAAACCAGCGCCGGTTGATGAGACGAAGTCCGCGATGATGGCCAGGCCGACGATCGTAAATCGACGACCCGCCACAACTAAGCCGGAGCCGGTCGTCGATTCCCTCGATATGCTCGCCACGGAAGGTCCTGACCTAGTCCCGCTGAGCTGCCGGGTGCCCAGGAGGGTTCGACAGGTGCTCGATGAGCGGGTCCATCAGCTCAAAGCTAAGGGCAAGAAGATCAAAATGGAGGATGTTGTCACCGCTGCGCTGGTCTCGTTTCTCAGAATAGATGACTAGGGGGTGAGCGGCCAGTGAGCGGTATCCAGGCCGGGGGAAGAAACCTGAAAAGTTCGGCTAAATGACGAAGGGCGAGCCGGTTAGCTCGCCCTTCATGCTTGGGATTTATCTGGCTGTAGGCGGTTAGTCCCGTCCATTTAACCGCCTCTTGTTTGCAGTGGCGGCACCAGATCGACTTAGTTGACCCAGGTCTCGGGAGCGCCGGGGTCGGTGCCCTCGGTGCCTGCGGTGACTTGGAACTCAGGCGACGGATCAAAGTGCTCGACCTTGGTCAAAAATCTCCGCAGCCACATCGTCAGTCCACTCGAAGTCGGCCTGTTCGAAGACCGGCTTGAGGATGGCCTGCGCCTTCACCAGCGGGTCGATCGCCTTGAGCTGTTCAACGTCGATATCGGTGACCTCGGGTCCAAAGACCATCGCATCATCGGGATGGACTGTTGACCACAGCCAGTCCTCCAGAAGGGCAGCACGCTTCGGGTCCTCCGGAATGCGGTTGCCGTTGTCGTCGCGCACATACTCACCGTCCCGCTTCTTGAACGGAGAGAAACTGCTCGGAGGCAGCCTCCAGACGGCGTTCGTCAGACGGGTGAAGATGTAGCCCGCGATCGGGTTGGCCAGGACACGCTGATCATCGCCTCTTCCGGCGTTCACTCGAAGGCAACAGTCTCCTCCGTGTACCGGTTGATGGGCTGAATCGAGCCATCCTTGAGCCCGGCGGCGTGCTTGCGTGCGGCCTCGGATACGCTGGTGAGCTGTTCGAACTCGCGGACCTCCAGCGGTTTGCCTACGACCTTGATGCCGGACAGGTAGCCAGAATCTTGGTCACGGCCCCGGCTTATCGTCAATGAAGTTCGAGGTGTAGACGATCTTGAGCAGGGTGTCACGCTCGAAGTCGGTCAATTCCTCGGCCTGGCTGGCGATGCCGAGCTGGTTGAGAATCTGGTAGGCAGTGACCCACAACTCTGCCCGGTAGGTGAGCGCCCGCTCCAGATTTTCGACTTCCATCGAAACGCGATCCGTATATTCACCTTGAATCGCAGGATCGTAGAGCTCTGCGGTGTCTTCGAGCAGGACGGTTTCCTGCACATTGGCGATCTCCGCCTAGTCCACGATTAGCCCGAGCAGGTCGGCCTTGAAGATGTTGAAGAGCGTGACGCGAGAGGGATGGGCGTGCCGTTCCGGCGGAAGGTAGTTGGTGTATTCCGCGAAGAGCAGCTTCCAGAGCTCGTTGTGCGGCTTGCACATCCGGTAGGTGTCGGCCCAGTCGTTGACCGTGATCTTTTCATCAGGAGTCAGAACGCCGAGGTACTCGAAGAGGCCGGTGCCAACGGTGTCGATGGCCACGGCAGCGAGCTGAGCATCGTCCAGTTCCGGCTTGTCGGTCGTCAGCGTGATCTCTTTCGTCGCATCATTAATGATGGCTTCGATCAGAGCTTCGCGAATCTTCGAGGTATAGGGAGCCACCCTCCTGCCGGCGAGCGGACTAAGAACCATTGAGGATGATTCCTGCTGCCTGAGCGATTCTCGCCTGAATGGCTGCCGCGTTCCGCCTTTCTGTGGCCTCGGCTGGGGTTTCCAGGATCGTCGGGGGAGACGAGGCATACAGGAGCAGATCCCTTGCCTCCTGAAAGAAGGCTCTTGCGGAAGGCCGGCCTCCAGCAGACTCGACGTCAAATTTGATGAAATTCTGCACTGCCTTCCGGAGTTCGGGATGGAAGCAGTTAGGTGCAACCGCCCTGCGCATGTCCCTGGCGATCTGGGCAAGCTGTGACCGATTCTCCCGGCGAGCCATGATCCTCTCCAGGGCGAAATCGCGAAGCGATTTGTTCGTGTCGTGCTCGGTGCCGGCATAGGGGTTCGAGTTGAGGTCGATGTTTGCGAGTGATGGGTCCATTATTCTTGTCTCCTTTGAGGGGTCGTGCGATCCAATGAATCGCGCGAGGTGGGTTACCTCTCTGCGGGGAGAGGAAGGTCGGAAGGGATACAGCCTGCTTAGGGAGCCGCGACTCCAAATGACGAAACACCCCGAACGCTACCGTGATTGGCGCTCAAGCAAGATCAGCAACCGGCGCGGCAAGGGTTCGGCGGCTCCGGTCAGTCCAAGCAGGCCAACGATCCGCCAGGCGATGGCGGCGGCTTCGCGACGTCGGGCAGTTCCTGCTCTCACACAGATGCGGCTGTACTGCAGTTCCAGTGCAACCGCATATTGGATCAGACTCTCTTGGGGTAATGGCAACCTGGGCTGTTTCCCAAGTACACGGATGTTCGCGAACATCCAGAGAACTTGCTGGAACACGGTCATACGTGTCCTCCTGTTTCGAATGGAATCGCTGGGAGGTCGGAATGAGAATTGGAGGTTTCGTCCGGGGTGACAGCAGAGGTAACCGGCGGGCGAATATGACCGAGATGCCAGAAGCCCGGCAGAACTGGGCACTCGTAGACACGCAAACTGTCACGATCGTGCTGTCTCTCCCAAACCTCGTCGGCCCATTCCCAGGTGGGCCAGGAACGTTTGGGAAAGCCGTTCCCCATCCGACAAGAGGGACAAGGAGGTGTGAGCGCGGACCAGCGCCTGGAGATGTATTTGAACGCCTCTTCTCGCGCTTGGGCTCGGGTTAGAGCGACGACAAGCGGAGCCCTTCGCGTCTCTTGAACGACTGGGTTCGTGAGAGTGGCCACTGTCTTCGCAATGGAGCCCGCCTCTTTAATGAGCCGCCGCCCAGTCTTGCGCGCGAGCTTTCGTTGCTCTGGCTCAAGGGCGTTGTATTGTGCTTGGAGATCTGCTGCCCATTGCTTATAGCTGCTGGTTGAAGGGACAAGTGGAATGCCAATGCTGCTCAGGTAGAGCGCCAGTCTGCGCGCCCTTCGTCTGCCTTTTGTCATGATTGCTTCCTATTGAAAGTTCTCCCAAGAGGTGTGACCTGGCTGCAGGGTCGGAATGCAGGGACAGTCCCGCCCTCGTTTGTGGAATGTGAATTGTTTTTTGGAAGTGCTTCAGCAACGTAGGTTCAGGTGCAGTTCGTAGATCGTCTGCGAATATGAGCAGGGTGTCACAATCTTCACTCCTATGGAGATTGCTTAAACCTCAATATGAGCACCAGACGAGGTGGTTTCCGATGATAGGAGATCGCAAGGCTCGCCATCGAAGACGCCAGCTTGGCAGCGCAGGTGCTATCCAGCGTTCGGAGAGAGACATTTCCAAAAAAACGTGTAGTGCGAAAATCCGAATGTCTAGAACAGTTACTTGCAAAAGTTTGCACACTCTGATATTTCTTTTTGCATGCTTCATGTTTTGAGTCGCATCGCGCGTCCAGAAACACGAAGATTATTGCCACCCCGCGGCCTCCAGTGGGAATTGTGCAGCACCAGCGGGCCCCGCTCAGTATCAATTTAGCTGGCGGTATCCCCAAGCTACGTAGCTGTGATTGTTGACAGCGAAGTGGCTACACAAAAGTAGCCTCCTCCTAAGTCGTATCGAGTTGGGGGTTACTCGCCTCTCATCTGAGGCAACAACGTTCCCAGAGCTTCTTTGCTTTTGGTACCGAAAAGCAAGGCCAACTCACCGTCACTGGTCGGTTGGCTGATCAGCCGTTCGAATAGAGTCGCGATACGTGTTTTTCGCGTTCCCGCTACGCCTAGATCGTTCGCGCTTAGACACCGCCGCTGCATGGGTATGATTGTGCAGCCATAGTAGCGAGCGGTAATTAGACCGGCGACTGCCCAGCCGTTATGCGGTTGTCCGCCCCAAGAATCCCAAAAACAATGTACGGCCCACGCTTTTTGTGCGCGAGATCGGTGCGTATGCACGCGCAAAGGATTGCGCCATCCTGCTCGATCCCAGGAGGCCCACTTCACACAGAGGAGTTTTCGCCCTATGGCCGACGTAATCGCTCCAAATAACAGTTCTGTTTATCAGGAAGTCCGCAATGCAGCAGCGAGGGAGTGTATGGACTCAGCCTTCCGGGACATGTGCATGATCTTGAAAGCGCCTCCCTTTCTGGACTCTTTCTCACTTGTGGCACGAAATATCCACTACATGCTGACCGTCCTGCCTGCCACGTGGCCCATAGAAGACATCTTCCCGGGATGGACAGAGATGGCTGCTTGGGCGTTAAAGAACCAGAATGCCCTCATTGAACTAGCCGGCGAGACGCTCAAAGAGAATCGTCGTGAGGAGATCGCGTTGGGTGCGCTTGTAACTCTCCACCCAATGAAGGATTTTGGACTGAGTCGGTTTCCGATCTACTCCACTCTCTGCGATATCCACGAGTTGCCGGAGCAGAGAAAACACTTCGCCATGTTACAGGCGCAACTGTTGGTGGCTCGTCGCAAAGAACTCGAGAAAAATAAGGCTCACAACAGTGATTCGTATGTCGACCTGTACGAGCGACACACAGAGGAGGGAGACTTCGCGCGGCATGTACGCCAGCCCGACGCAGCAGCGCGCGCAATCCGTAAAATCAGCTTTGAACGATACGGACAGATGTTGGCATTTATTCATCCGGAGCGAAGCCCAGGAGTATTTGCCTCGTCTCTACCCGAACCCGGTGATGAACTCCCGCAAATCCCCTTCTTGCATAAGGGACTACAGCACATTCGACATTACTGCGGTTTGAAGACATCTCCTCGATCTAATGTGACCCGCATCCCCGGAGATAGTTATGGCGGCGGTGGTGGCATATACGGCTATGTCGAGTACAGCGAGACACGATTTGGTATCGAGTACACGAATGGCGATCCGGATGACTCAGCACTCGATCAAAGCCAGCAGGAGCTGATCTGTGAGAACTCAGTCGACCGCGAATCGGCCCTTGCTCAGGACTTCGATCCTGCGGAAACCGCCTTGCCGGGGGGATACGCACGCCAAGGGGATGAACAACAGAGCGGCAGCACGCCCGGCAAGCTCGCATCTGCTCGCACGCGCGTGGCGATGATCGAAATCGACAAGGATCGAATGCCTTGGTCGGCAATACATCTTCGGCCCAGCGAGATCACAGGAACGTTGCTTGCAAAGTTGGCCTCAACTGCAGAGGCAGCACGCTTCGGACGAGTTGACGCAGTCGAGCTCGAAAATTGCGCGTTGATGGCAGTTTGTTTGGAGACGGCACGGCCGTTGAAAGCGGTCCTAGGCATGCGCCTTGATCGAGTTCCGGAAGGAGACTTTCTTTTCGTCCCCTCTGATCATGACGATGAGGTCTCCCAGTGGTGCTGGAAAACGATCGAGCCTCTTTACAAGGCAGAGCGTCCCTCCGTGTCCGGGAGGGAACTCGTCCGTAGCCTGCATCTTTCCTATCCGGTGCATCCGGTGGCAAATCATCTGTTGCGTGAGTGGCAAAAACACCTTCAGGGTCCACGGCCAGAACTATTTCATGAATCGCTCGAAGTGTATGAGAAACGCCTCAAGCCCTGGCTGCGCAGATTGGACAGCACAGGGCGGCTGACCCTCAGCAAGATTGCGCACCTGAAATGGTCGCTGCTATCGCAGGTGAGTGCAGGAGATATCGCAGAAGCCAGCCTGGTCCTGGGACAACCCCACCCGATGGCCCGCGTCCCTCTCTTCTATTCGTTGCTCTCTGTGGATGGTGCCGCCGACCTTTTTCAGAGAGCGACATCGGTACTTTGGAGAGGTGTGTGGGGCGACGGGCAAAACAGCTACAGGGATCGAGTGCCGGCATGAGAACTGACCTCGTCCTGTACACCGGAAGCCGCGCCTTCCCGGACCTGAACACGGTCCGGGCTGCAATTCAAACGACAAAGGAATCCGCCATGCAGCTTGCGCGGGTGGACTTGAGAGCAGACCTGCCCGACGCTTTCGTCGAGATGTTCAATCGAGCGGTCCTGTATCTGGCGTGGCACCAGTTTTATGCCATCGCTACGCGAGGCATTCGCTTGCCCTACATTCCACTCTCTGATGTATGCGAAGGTTCTGGAGTTGCAACACTCACGGACAAGGACACCGGCACCGGATACAAAACGCGCCTTGTCTGGCTGTCTCCCACTCTCCTCGATCATATGCGCCAAACCGAACCCCTCATCGAGCAAGTACGAGAACAGCTTCAACTCGATTGGGATCGGGAGCTTTCACCGATTTTCTTCCTTGGTGACGATAAGCAGGCAATCGAGATCAGGCCGAAATCGATTGAGGATCTATCCCGCGATTTTTTCCTTTCCCCAGCAACACTCCCCGCCGCGTTATGCGCTTTCTATTGCGGGACGCGGGGCTGTCGAGCGAGATGGTGGAGGTGTATATGGGGCACTGGCTGGAGCGGCGCGAACCTTGGGGTAAATGGTCGAGCTTGGACTATGGCGAGTATCTAGACGACCTTCGCGTGCGCATCCCAAAGATCCTTGCTGGGTTGGGCTTTGAATGTCCCCCAAAAGAGAGAAAGAGTAGGTCAGCAAATGCCAAGTGATTTTGATGCCACGCTGTGGAACCCGGAGACGCTGCAATTGACACAAGCGCAGGCGAACAGTCTTAATCTTCTGCAGCAAGTTCTCACCAGAAGCAAATCGGAGGTCGCGAAGGCACTTCGTCTCTGCGAGCGACTCGATTGGACACACGCAGATATCCGGAAACTAGAAACCGATCTGCTCAAGCATGTGAACGGCGGCCAGAATCTACGCAACGTCTACGACACATTGGCAAAGGTCATCGCTCGGTATCACGAACGTACGAACTCCAACTGCTGCTTCCCACAGTCAATTACCCGGGTACGCCTCGAAAACAATTCATTCTATGCGGACGTGGCTGCATCGGAGCGCCTCATCCAGCAACTCTCCGACTTCGTCACGAATGCCGCGAAAAGTCTTCCTACTGGCCTGGAGGCTCGCGAAGTAGACCCTGCTTGTGTCAAGAAGGCCGCCATCCTCGGGGTGCTTTCGAGCATCCTCCACTTTCATCTGCTCCATAAGTCCATGCTCATTGCACGCAATATAAAAGGCGCCCACTTTGCTGTAGGTTGTGGTTATTCGTATCACCACCTACCGAAAGGAGCGGCGTTATGAGCCAAGAGAAATATATCGGCATGGACGTCCACCAAGCAACGATCTCGGCTGCAGTCACAGATTCCCGGGGAAGTTGATCATGGAAAGTATTCTGGAGACGAAAGCGGCCACGATCCTTGAGTTCCTCCAAGGGCTACACGGAAGTTTATCGGTGACCTTCGAAGAAGGAGTCTCTGCGGCCTGGTTACATGACCTGCTGAAACCTCACGTCACCCATCTCGTGGTCTGCGATCCGCGCAAGAACGCCCTGTTGAAAGACGGCAGCAAGAGTGACCGAATCGATGCGCGAAAGCTGGCGGAGCTGCTGCGTGGCAACCAGCTCACGTCGGTTTACCATGGCGAGCACGGGATGCGCACCATAAAAGAATTAGGTCGCAGCTACCTAACCATTACGAAGGATCTCACACGAGTCATGAATCGGATCAAAGCCCTCTACCGAAGCTGGGCCATTCCCTGTAGCGGTACCAGCGTCTATGCACCGCGGCATCGCACAGAATGGTTAGACAAGATCCCGGAACCCGGAGTTCGTCTCCGGGCCGAACGGCTCTATCAGCAACTGGATCTGCTGCAACCAGTGCGTCAGCAAGCGCGACGCGACTTGCTGACCGAGAGCCGCAAGCATCATGCCGTGAAATTGCTTCGCCAGATTCCTTCGATCGGTCCGATTCGTGCAGCCTTGCTGGTTGCGCAGCTGCAGACGCCCCACCGTTTCCGTAGCAAGCGCCAGCTGTGGGCTTACAGTGGTTTCGCGCTGGAGACCCACGACAGCGGCGAGTATCGCTACGTCCGAGGGAAACTGCAACGAAACCGGGAGCGCATGACCGTGCGTGGCCTGAGTAACAACCATAATCCCGATGTGAAGAATCTCTTCAAAGGGGCTGCGATCTCCGCTAGCACTCACCCTGGCCCCCTGTACGATTTCTATGTTGCTCTTCTTGAAAAAGGAATGCGACCGACGATGGCGCGTCTCACCCTGGCACGCAAGATTGCCAGCATCACTCTAACGATTTGGAAGAAAGGAGTGGATTTCGACGCCACACAATTGCATCGGCAAGAAGCTTGAGCGTCTCTGATAAGGAGGCCTTTCCATCTCCGGCCATTCTCTTAGGTGGTGGTCGGTCGGGTTCTCGAGACGCTCGGTTCGAGGTGAGTATCAGTCAATGAGTTCGGCCTTGTGTGCTTCGGCACCGAGTCACTAATGCACGCTATGCCTCCTCGGATAACCAGAAATAGCGATAGGCCACGAGCCTCAAATAGAACCATGGTTGACATTCAAATACCAGGTCCGCTTGCCCAAGTCTAAGACTCGATTGGCGTCGTCACCACCGGAAGATGCAAGCCACGGAATGGCAAACAAGCCAAGACAAACCTCTCGAGCGAATCGAGGGGCACGTTCACAGGCAGTGGGCTGGATCTCGAGACAAAAATCTTCTCGGCGTCCGGTCGAGGGAGAAACTTTTTCTTGACATCCCTTTTTATAGAACTTATTGAAGCCTTGGCCAATCGGGAGAAGTCGCTACTGTGGGCGAATAAGCGCTGTTATGCCTGGAGCCTGTCGCTTGCGTGGCAGGGAGAGCCAGATGCCGAGCACAGAATGTTTGTTCCTGACCAGCTGACCGGAGCATTGCTTGCCAGCGTGCCGGAGGCCGAGATTCGTCGCATCTTTGCGGCTGGCCTCGACAAAAGCCAGCTGCTAAAGAAGCGCCACAAGGCCATCTACGCAGTACTCGAACAGGCATCTCGCGAGCTCTTTGAGAGCGCCGAATTCGGTCAGAAAGTCGACCTGAAATCCATCCTGGAGGCCGCTTGCACCGTGGCCTACCTCCACATGCCAGCCGCCATTGCCGCGGCCCGATGCCGTAAGACGGTACACCACTCACCGAGAAAGCAGGTCATGCTTCGGATCTTTCGTGGAATCCCGGTCGGAGACGATTACGCGGCTCCCGTTGAGACAGAGCTATCCGCATCCGAACTCAGAGATGCAGAAATGGAGGTTGCTGATACCACCCTGGTTGTACCTGCGTGGCTGGAAGCAATGCGAACGACATTTAAACTCGGGACTCAGAGCAAAGTAAGTGATGCGCTCCTGGAGATCCAGGCTAAGGATAGTCAGCCCGGATCTCGACTCGCCCATTTCGCGTTCTCGCTCTTGTCCGAGTGCCATCTCTCGATCGAAAGTGCGAAGCGTTACAGCATGCTTGTTGCGAGGCGCTGCGGGTGCAGGATCGGTGGCATCGACCCATCGACTTTGTCTATCGATGCGCTCGAAGATCTGTACCGGGATGCACTCGATGACGACTGGGAGGACGATCCCGTAGGAGTGACAGAGCAAACGGTCCGGCGTAATAAGCGCGCCACAATAGGCGCCATCGTGAAGTTCCATCAATACCTGAGGAAACATGCGGGCGTGCCGCCCCTGGACGAACTCGCCTCCCGGCTGAAGCTCCGCGGATTGCTGCCCGTGGATGCCAACTTCCTGACCATCGATGAGTATCTCTGCGTCCTTGACTACATCTCCGGCTGTCAGGGGCCGGCTGATCCATACCTGCGTTCGGTCCTACGGCTCATCGTCATCCTTGCCTATCGCTGCGGGCTCAGGCGATGTGAGGTGCTCTATCTGCTCTTGGATGATCTCGATGCTGCCGATCATCTCCATGTGCGAAACAATGACCTCCGAGACGTCAAGACAACGAATTCTAGCCGGTCCATCCCCGCGGGAATACTTCTTTCACCGCAAGAGCTCTCCGAACTGAAGGCGTTCCTTGACCAGAGAAAGCAAGCGCCTAGAAACGGCAAGTATGCTCTACTCTTCTCTTCGAAGGGGATGCCTCCGCTGCTCTTGATCCGGATAGTCTGGTGCGTCAGATCCACATTGCCATGCGGACTGCTCTCAAGGATCCGTCTCTCAAAGTCCATCATCTCCGGCACAGCTTCGCGACCCTGTTGACCGCCAAGCTTCTGCCGAATATGACCTCGTTCGTGCGCGAATTTATGAAACGCCATCCCAAGACACTCGAATGGCTCGAGGACCGGCATGCCTTGCGAGAGCAATTGTTCGGGACCTTGGACGTGAAAGGCCTGGACTTGAAAGCTGTCGCCCACCTGCTTGGCCACGGTAGCCCAGCCACCAGCGTCGAGCATTACATCCACAGCCTCGACTGGTTCGAACCGGCGGCGGCGCGGCGATGACTCTTCCTGACCCAAAGCGCACGGCTACGGTGAATATAGGTGCTCAGCCGAAATCCTCGGCATACGAAAGAGCCAAACGTGGGCCGCTGGCAGTCTCTGCACAGCAATTGAAAGAGGGATCATCGAACTTGCCTTCATGGAAGGACCGTAGCGGCGTGCAGCAATCTTTTCTCGACGTCCGCGCTCCCCAATGGTATTTGAATACAAGAGCTCTGCTGGAAAGGAACTTTCAGTACGAAGAGCCAATCGCCACCTGTGCAGCAGGTCTGACCATCTCGATTGATGAAGCTCAATCCATAATCACGCAGGCCATAAACGTCGCGGAACATAAAATAGGTCTGAAATTCCAACTCGCAAACAACTCGAATGCAAAGTATCCGCGATCTCCCAAGGACCCTTGCGTTAAACTGCTGGCCGAGAAAATTGCTCTACGGCTTGATGCGTTGGCGCAACATAGTCCTGCACTCGTCGAAGAAGGAGTTTTCACCTACATCAGCAACGTGCAAAAAACGAACCGGCTCGTGCTAACGGATGCTTCGCAGGCACCGAATCTTCGGAAGTGGATGGTCCTGATTCGCAAACTGCAATGCGAAGATCTTTCGATCCGGATCGTTGGATTCCTGGTCAAAGGTGTAAGGATAAATCTGGATCAGCAACTGAAATTACTGAATCTGTCGCGAGCGACTCCGATCCACTGGGTGAATGCACACAATCAAAACAGCCGCTCTGCTCTGAATCATCTTGCAATCGACATAGTTTGCAGGTTGGACCGGAAGAAAGCACCTATCGTTCTTAGCTCCGAGGCCTTTCGCTATGCGATGGCCGTTGCAGCCATCGCACAGATTTGGCGGGAGCCAAAATATCAGGAGCCGAAAACCCTTAGCCCTACGAAGCATAATAGGCAGACATTTGACGTTCCGGCGGTTGTTCAAGAGTCCTTGTTTTCCTGAATGCAGTTCGTACTTTTGAGTCGGGCTGAATCCTGCGTTTGGGAACTTGGTTCGGGCTCAACCGCATATATCCCATCATCGGACGTCCGCGTCTGCTCCAAGAAGGCCTTGGCAGCTTGTGTTAGCAGAGCGCGTTTGGGGTGTAACAGTTACTGGAGGGTTTCGCTCAAGTTCCTCAGCAGGTGCCAGCTGTCGGCCACCTGCACGGCGCTACAGCGCGCCTTCGCCGTACGCTGGCACGGCAGCGAGTGTTCCCTTCGACCTGGGGTGAGACAGAGACCGAAGCCACACTGTTCTGTTGCACGCCCTCCGAATCACGGTCCGGTATAGGTGGATGACCGTTCCCCGTTCCGAGTCGAATAGGATCATGTCCAACGTTGGCCCCTGGTGCCGCGCCCAATCATAGATACCGCAGAATGTGCTGAAGAGAGTCAACTGCCACTAGCCTCCAAATGGATTTCTACACGGTTGAATTTTCAGAAAGTCTAGAAATGCGAGAGTGTCGACTGGCCTCCAAACCAGGGGAATTTACAGTTAAACCCATATAACCTGCTCATTTATAAACACTTCTTGGTCTGATCCTGCGAATCGGCTTGGAGCGGAGTGGCACCTTGAGAATCGATTTCGGTACCAGCTACACGCTTGACTGAACGAAGTCCGGTTTCCTGAAACGCTGCGGGTAGCTTGTATTCCGATTTGGCGATGGCAAATTTTACGGGCGCGGTCTTCTTTGTCGTCATCGTGCTCAGCTCAGGTAGATTCGGATCTGTGGATACCGAATAACTATATCTCGCGACGGTTATACATGGCTGATTCGCGTCCTTTTGCGGTCAAACTCGATCACGTCATCGACGCTTTCAATGAGGACGATACTTCCCCACCACTCTCGCCAAAACTCCTCCTCATCGGGAGTCAGCCTCCGCTTACTTGGGATTTTCCGGCCGTCTTTGATCTCGACCAGGTGTGTATAGCAAGTCAAGGTTTTACGAAGGGAGGTAGGTACTGACAATTCGGCTTCTCGCCAGTGAGAGGACAAGCCGGGTGAGGGTTGATGCATCGGCGAGTTTCGTAACACCCTCGGAACGGCCCCGCCGCGTCCGCAAGGCCGCGTGTCCATTCGTGACTGGATAACTTCCAACATTCCGCGCGCCCGCAAAAAGCAAAGAGGGGCTGAACGCGCAGCCCCTCTTTCTCAGTTCTAAGGGTGCAAGGGAGGGCTTGTAGCGCAGATACCAACGCACGCACAGGAGGATCACCTCGCGATCAAAGTGCCGTCCTGCAAACAACTCTTCGATGTTTCTCACCTGCCCATCGTCAGTCCTCGATCACAAAAGACCACTCTATCCGACGGCATCTCGCTATTTGCACCAGAGCCGTTCATCGATCTTGTCTATCTCTGCCATGTCACACCTCGTTGTATTGGTCGCATAAAGCGCCTTGATCGACCAGCGCCATGTAAAGCTCCATTCATCTGTTTGATGCGGTCGGCAGTTCTTCTGTGCCAGTGTCGCTCGGCACCTAAATAGCGGACTATTGTGGGTTCCGAGCAGGAGACGCGAGCGCCCCTTAACGACACATAGGGTATGACTAAGGGCCCTCCCCTGTCGCGCATCGCTCTCAGCGCTAGTGTGTTGGCCCCACTTGGTCGGCATCGACAAGCACACGGTCAGGACCACTTTGGCTTCGCAGTCTACCCCTCCCAAATTCCGGCATCCAACCTTTCAGGAGAACCAGGAGAGTGCATCATGAATGCGATACAGGAAACAACACGAAAGAACGACACAGCTTCCGAATCCGATCCCACAAAGACCGATCGCAACGCATCTGCCGGAAGCGAAACTTCCCTTGGAGCGGAAAGTGTTCGCGATGGCCGTCCAACTACCGACGATAGCGTGGTTGAGGCAATGGACGAAGAAACCCCGGCTTAGCCGGTAATTAGTGGCAGTCTTAGCTTTCTGGTACGGAGAGGATGGGCATAATGGTGATACTGACTTGTGGAGGACTTTGCGCGTTGATCCTCGGATGGATTGTGATGAGACGCCTGCGAGTAAAGCGCGACTTCGAGGAGAACAACATTGAGCCTGAGGCGTTGCATTTTCTTCTGAATGCAAAACAGGTTCTACTCTACGACGTGCGCCAGCCGCTCGACTTTCTGGCGTTTCCGCAGATCATTCCGGGAGCTATGAGAATTGCGGGTGCTGTTGCAAAAAAACGATACATGAAATGCGATGATGGAGTCCGTGAGCAGGTCGATTCCGGGTGAGAGGCAAACAGGATGAGTGGTGATTTCAAATGGCGGCATTTTGTGGGCGAGATTATCCTGTGGGCTGTGCGGTGGTATTGCAAATACGGCGTCAGCTATCGCGATCTGGAAGAGATGATGGAAGAGCGTGGCGTTGATCTGGATCACACCACGCTGTATCGCTGGGTTCAACGCTACGCTCCTGAGATGGAGAAACGCCTGCGCTGGGGGTTCGCCTAGTTGAGCGCGCCTTTGGACTCGGGCCATCCATCATGACTGAGGCCATGCAGCAGTTGGAAGCCGCATTCGCTTAAATTCCGCCATCTCTATGCAGACTCTCTCACTCTCATTTTCCCTTCAAATTTTTGCAACAGCGCCGTGCTGTGTTCTTTGTCGTAACGCTGTTCCTCCCTTTCCAGCTCGCTTCGCATTTTCGGAGGGCGTTTCCGTTTATATCGACTCTTATAACCTGGGACGTACAAAATTACCCAAAAAACTCTTGACATTTCGGCAAGACCAGGATCATCCTCTTTGGTAAGTTCGACAGGCCCAACGTTCTTGGTGTGTTGTTCGACGGATCCAATTCTCTCCCAGTGTGCTGAATCGACTCATTCGCCCCAGTTTGGGTAAATATACCAAGGCTCCATGAGATCGTTGAGGTGTTGCCGCGTTTGCAGAGCGAGCCGCCCACCTACCCGACCTTTGCAGTTCAAAGGAGGTTATTCATGAGACAAACAAGATTGATAGCACTAGTCGCCGCCTGTATGACCATCGCGGTCGCCATGTCCATCTCCAGACACATTGTGCACGGACAAACCGTCTACAACCCGTATCCAACTGGGATTCTGCCCTCCAACATCGATCCCGAGATAGCAAGGGTTCTGCGGGAAGTGAATTCCATCGAAGCTGAAGCGATCAGGCAGTGGCATGCACTCCCGCCCCCGGTTGTGACGGGCAACCCGCCAACACTTCAGAACACCGGAGTTGCCTCAATAGAAATACTCGGCAAGCTCATGAATTTCGACAGAACCATCTCGCCAAACGAGAATGAGGCCTGCTCGTCTTGTCACATGCCCTACGCCGGCTATAGCGGACCGATTCCGTCGGTGAATCTGACGATGATCGCGTATCCCGGATCGGTTCACTTCAGGGCCGGCAAGCGGACAGCGCAGAGATACACGTATTCGGCCTACTTCCCTCCGCTCCAGTACGACGCGGTTCAGGGCCTTTTCTTTGGCGGAAATTTCTGGGATTCACGCGCAACCGGGTATTTGCTGAGGAGTCCCGACGCCGAGCAGTCACAGGGGCCTCCTGTCGATCCTAACGAAATGGGCAACCCTGACACTGCCTGTGTCACTTACAAGCTTTCACTGGCTCCGTACAGGCCCCTCTTCGAGCTGGTATGGGGTGCTGGCTCATTCGACATCACCTGGCCTGCAAACATTGCGCAGATCTGCGCCACGCCAAATGGAGCTTCCGTGTTCAACGGGAACCCTACACCAGTTGCGCTAAGTTCGGCTGACCGCACCCGCTCGAATAACGACTACGATCATTGGGCGCAGTCCCTTAACGCATTTGAGCACAGTGAGTCTGTCAGCCCTTTCACCTCGAAGTTTGATGCATATCTGAAGGGAACGTATAAGTTGACAGCGAAGGAAGCGGCCGGATACGCGCTATTCCGGGGCAAAGGAAATTGCAATTCGTGTCACCTGGACGGCAGATCAACGGCGCCGGCCCCAACAAATACCGGCGCCGAAGATACGGGAGTAGCCGCTAATGTCACACCGGTGTTCACCTGCTTCGGCTCTGCCAATGAGGGCCTGCCCAAGAATCCCAGGGATTCCTTTTATTATGAGACCACGCCGGATTCCTTCGGATTTACGCCCAATCCGGGAGGCTTTACCTACACCGATTTCGGATTAGGAACTTTCCTCAGAAGCGGCTTCGGCTCCGCTCCCAATCCAAACTCCAGTTGGCGGCAGTTTGCATCAACCGTCGACGGCCAGATGCAGGTGATGACGGCGCGCAATGTGGGGCTTACGCCGCCATCGTGTCCCACCACAGAGGCTCCCGGCCCCTACTTCCAGAAGGAGTTCTTCCACAATGGCTACATCAAGAGCCTGAAGCAACTCGTCCACTTCTACAACACGCGGGACCTGTACCGGAATGCCGTGTCGTCCGGCAACTGCCCCGCCGGAACAACCGAGAAAGTAAACTGCTGGCCTGAGCCCGAGGTACCTCAAAATATCGATATGACCACCGGCAACCTGGGCTTGACGGGTGCGGAGGAGGATCAGATCGTTGCATTTCTACAAACGCTCAGCGACGGTTTCACAACACCGTACCCCGACGTCAACACGTATACAGGAGCCTGCATGACAGGCGGCACCGCTGCCACCCAGGGGAATTCGACGATCATTCCCGCCGATCTGCTGCGGCAATTCCAACAAATGCAGCGTTAGGACCAATCTATGCGGGGACGGGGTACATGGAGGCGACTCCATGCGCCCTGTCGCTGTTCTTCGCCGGAATATCCAATTCTCTTCGAGGCCTATAAATGAACGGTCTGCATATTCGCAAATTCCTTCTGTCACCGACGATTCTCTTTGTAGCCCTGCTTTTCTCCCTTACGATCTGCGCTCCGCAGCTTTCGCATGCGCAGCTGGTTCCTCCTGCGCCGGCAGCAGCGAGTGTCCATATCACAGAGGGACCGGCGATCGAATCAGATAAAGATGGCCTCGCGATCATCCGGTGGACGAGCAATAACCCGGGCGGATCGGCCGAGCACTTCGGCGTCGTGCATTACGGCATGGATGCCGCGCAGCTGAACCAGACCGCGAAGAACCATATCCAACTGAACCAAAGCCATCCCGAAACGGTCTTCCGGGTGCGCGTGGACGGGCTCAAGCCGAGAACGACGTACTACTACACGGTCGGATCGATGGGGGTACCGGCAGAGTCGATCCCGTGAAAAGCGCGGTCTACCACTTCACTACTCCCTAATGGTCCTGCCGGCGCGTCGCTTCTGTGCGACTGCTGAACGCTCCCATATTGGCGGTTTTTGCATAACGCCCCGAAAAGGTTCAATTCAGATTTCAGGCAGGTGATCGGCACTTGGCCGAGGTCATGCGGCGGCCCTGAGGATAGGGGACACCTCAAGAAAGGGAAATTTATGAATGCTCAGGAGCTCTGGAGGCGGTTCTGGGCTTCGGGGAGCATTGAGAGGACCGCTGCGCGTGAGGATTCAGCTGTCATATGGAACTCCGCTTTGGCGAAATTGTCTTTTGCATTGCTTGACCTCAGGGCAGACAGCACCCGTCAGTAATTGAGTGGGTTTTGAGACCGGAGAAGCCTTTGGTATTGCCGGACACAATCATCGAAAGTGTGATCGCTTATGCGCACTGGCTCTTCCTGAGCTTCCGGAACGCTGTCACTCATAAGAGTGGCGGCATCCGCTGGTTTTATTCCATCTGACGGCGCGATTGATGAACTTTTCCTGAGATTGTGGTGCCTCATTCTGTACTAAGCTCAGAAGTCGAACTGATAGCTCTAACGCTCTTTTTTACATGTCGGCGGGTGGCAAGTTTGCAAGCCATGCTGAACATACAAGAACCAAAAGAATGAAAAGAGCTTCCGCACGAACCCACTTTCGCATGATTGAGGTTCGACTCTGAGTCCAGGGATCCTGTGTCCTTAGCAGAAAACGCACACGCACCCCATGACCCAACGCGAGAAGCACAAAGGACAATTTCAGTAGCAGCATGCGTCCCCAAGCCGAATTTGGTAGCGGCGAAAGCGACCCCCAAGGCCTTCCCACGAGTTGTAGATTCCACTCAGAATAACGACTGCCAATGCGATGGTAACGGTTTCTGAAAGTCGTTTTCCAAACTGCACTATGTCGCCCAGTTCTGCTATGGATGCCAGATAGGGAATAGTGATCAGTCCCGCAACGAGGATTCCTCCTCCCCAAGTGGCAATCGCAGAGAGATGAAGGAACTGAATTCCTTCGCGGAGGGTGAAATCGCCGTTAGAAGCAGCGTGTCCGTGGAGAGCCCGGCAGGCGATGAAGCCGACTTCAAGAGCTATGCCGATGAGGACCGACTTCGTCCGCTTTAGAGAGGTGGGCAAGAATGAAAACAGTAAGAGACACGGAACGAAGCAAAAGCCCATGATTACCGCTCGACCGGAGTGCGTAGCGCCGACATCAAGCACGGCACCCCAGGCATCTCTCCAGGAAGTATCTCCGATCATCGACGCCGAGAGCAAAAGGAATTGAAGCGGAAGGTCCACCAACAGGATGGCGGAGCATGCAATCAGGCTTATCCGCAGCGGTCGGTCACAAATGCTGACTCTCCCCAGCCAGAGGCGATTTAGAAGGGCACCCGCCAAAGCTGTATAAGCGATGTCACAGAGCGCGTCTGCGTAAATTCTCATGGTTGGGAAGAGTGTCAGCATCCTTTGGTTCCGCTCTAACGCACTGTGAATTGGTAGCTGCCTTGCAGGCGATGTCCGTCAACGGAGACATCGACCCAGTGCACGACATAGGTCCCTGCAGGCAAGGAGGGAGCAGCAAGTGTGATCGTCGTTGGATCGCCGGGAACAGGAGCCGAAGTTTCGGGATCTGCCGGCTTACCTTCGATATTCGTTAGCTTGATCGAACTGAATTTCGGCTCAACGGCCTCAGAGAAGGTAATCGAAATCTTGCTGGGGGCAGGCCCCGTTGAATCCGGAGCTGGCACCATTGTTTTGGGGTGAGCGTGCGCGAAAGCCGACGGAACAACCGTCAGCATTAGGCTGAAAATGAAGACGACCGGTCGAAACGTCGCTTTGAGTTGATCCATATTTTCTCCTAAGTTGCAGTGGATTGATCGCATGAAGTTGTTTTTGCAGCTAGATTTAATACTCGTCTCTGCGTCCCTTTCAGAAGTGGAATCGATAGTTGCGGCCGCTGGCCGAATTCTGGACTTCATCGTTTTGAACGGCGACGGCAAGAGAGAGCCGGCTTCCCGCCACCAGCTTCACGTCGTCCTTCTTTGTGGAGACAAGCACGCCGGAGTTTGCGTCCGTGATACTGCTATGCAGATCCACGTCATGAACAGCGCCGATCTCATCTATCTGATAGGTCTGCCCGCTCCATGCCAGCAGATCGTCGCTGCTTTCCATATAGCCAACGTCCTCCGCCGGTCCGGTAATCTCGGCAATCATCGCGTGGATGGGAAAGGTCTTTCCGTCCTTCAGCTTCGCCTCAGTGAATCGCAGTGCCAGGGTTGAGGTGCCACCGGTCTGCATTTGATCGGTGGCCACGGTGCCGACGAGCACCGTTCCGTGCGGTAATTCGGTCCCATCCTTCAAGTGCACGGTGCCATCAACGACAGCTTCGAACTGCGTACCGGATTGTGACTCCTTCGCGTCGAGAGTTTTCACAAGATGGGCGTCCGCAGGAACCATCTGCGAAGCTTCCTGCTGTGCTGCGACGGGGTCTGTGGTTGAGCTCGCGGCCGAGTTGTCAGCTGCCTGCGCCTTCAGACTCTGGGCTCCGACAAGCAGTGGAGTAATGAAGGCAAGACAATTAATTGCCATCGAGAGAGATATTGGTTTTGCAAGCGTCATGGGGGATAAGCTCCTAAGCTTGGGTTAACTTCTGCCTCCCGCCATCATCGATCCGTGGGACAGCTTCCATACGTAAAGTGGCGGGGAGGGAATGAAATATTCCAAGCGCTCAGTGTTTTTTTCAGAGAATACGTGTCGATGCCCATCTTCGCCATGTAGCGCGCATCTCTCGGTCGCTACCGTTGAACAGCAGGACACAGGTCCGCCTTCCGTCAGACCAAAGACTCGCGCTGCCCGACGTCTCGTGCATTGGATGAAATCCATGCTGTTGCATCAAACGGGCATCAACGATCGAAGGTCTCACTCATGGCGCAAGTTGACCTCGGGCGTAGTCGAGTGACCTCAATGCAAGGAGATGATCGAACCGGGCATTGACGGCTTCGACTGTGGCTTGGGTACTTTGTAACTGAGCCTGGCTGAGTTCCACAATCGAGCCCAGGCCTAACTTGTACCGCGTCTGAGCCAGGCTCAGAGCCTGAGTCGTCTGGTTCTGGAATGCCTCGGCGACCCCAATCCGCCGGAAGGCGGTCTGTGCTGACAGTGTTGCGATGCGAACGTCGCGTGCGATGGCGTCTGAAAGTTCCTGGGTTTGCTTCTCCGACGCTCTTTCGCGGAGACGAGCTTCCTGCGTCTGCGCATTGATGCGAAATCCCGTGAAGACAGGCAGTGTCAGATTAACGCCCGCCGCGGCGTACCAGTTGGTTGTAAAGATTCCGCCGTCCGGTCTTACGGGGGTGACGCCACCTATAGCGAGCGCAGAGATGCTGGGCAGGCGTTGCAACTCCTGCGCACGAGCGAACTTCCGGTCGGCCTGGGTATCGAGACGCAGCGCCTGCAGATCCGGCCTCTGCGCCTGAGCCTCTTTGATGAGTGCCGAGGAATTGTCAGGGGGCAGCGGAGGTGCGGTGCTGCCGTCATCGACTGCGCGGTATTGCGTTTCAGGGGGAGCGGCGAGAAGCTCGGCTAACGCGACTCTGGCCGAAGCGACCGAGTTTTCAGCATCGAGCTGGAGCAGCTGTGCCTGCGAAAGATCAGCGGAGGAGATATTCAGATCGAGGTCACTCTTGAGGGCGCTCTTCGTCAGTGCCTGGGTCAGGTTTTGTACGTCGGCTCTTGCTTTCACTGTAGCAACGGCAACGTCGAGGAGGGATTGCGCATCCAGCAAGCGATAAAACGCCTGGTCTGTAGCGATCAGCACATCCTGCTCCGTAGCAAGAGCATTCTGTTGCTGGGCCTTCGCCTGCAAACGACTATTGGCAACGAGGTTTCTCGTGTGGCCGAAGTCGGTGAGCAGTTGCGTCAACGTGCCTCCGGCCCCGGCATGCGTGTAGAGGCGCGAAGAATTCAATTCCCCGAACCAATGCGGCTTCCATCTTCCGCCTTGACCGCGGTCACGTTGCCATTGATCTGCGGTAGTTCGTTCGAGCGTGTCTCCCTTGTTACCTGGCCAGCGGCAAGGGCAAGCAGATGACTCGCCGTGACACGGGGGTTGTTGCTGAGGGCCATGCGCTCGGCGTCGCTGCGGGTAATGGGTGTGATTTGACCATTCGGTTCCAGTGGAGAAGCCTGAGCCTGCGCCGAAGGCGCCTGGGGGATGGGTGCCATAGGGATTGAACTCTGCGCGCATGCCGCAAACGAGCAAGCCAGTGAAAGAATCAGGACTATCTGCTTCACGCCGTTGCCTCCTGAGTGAGCGCCACCTGGCGCGATTCGATGTGGCGGTGGATCAAAAGGTACGCGCTTGGCACCAGAAACACCGTCACGATACCCGAAATCGTGAGACCTCCCAGGATGGCTCGTGCCAGAGGGGCATACTGTTCACTGCCGGCCTCAAGTGCGAGAGCCATAGGGATCAAGCCAAGCACAGTAGCGAGCGTGGTCATCAGGATGGGACGCAAACGTACTTTGCAGGCGGTGATGATGGCTTCCTCAAGCTTGAGTCCCTGCGCGCGAAGCTGGCCGGTGAACTCAACGATCAGAATGCTGTCCGAAACAACGATGCCGGTCATCATCAGCACGCCCATAAGGCTCATGATGTTCAGCGAGGTATGCGTGGTCAGCAGGAAGAGGATCACGCCGGCGATTCCCGGAGGGATGGCCAGCAGGATGATGAAGGGGTCGACGAACGAGGCGAATTGCGCCATCAGGATCAGGAAAACGAGCACGATGGAGAGAACGAGGCCGATAGCGAAAGACTTGAACGAGTCGTGCATGTTATTGACCGAGCCGCGAATCGTCAGAATCGTTCCATGCGGGGGATGGGTGTCGTTGACGATCTGACTGACCTGCTTGCTGATGCTGTTCAGGTCTTCCGCCTTGGGCATCACGTAGACGTCGAACACGCGGCGAAGCTGGTAGTGATCTACCTCAGTCGGCGTATTGATGGCTTTGATCGAGGCGACCGTTTCGAGCGGGGTTGTATTCTTGCCGTCCGCTGATCGAAGCGGGATTTCCTTGAAGTCCTTCAGGGTTTGAACCTGCGTCTCAGGGTATTGGACGGTCAGCAGGTAATTGTTTCCGGTCTTCGGATCGATCCAGTAGCTAGGATCGACCACGCCGTTCGACGTCATGGCCGTGATCACGTTATCGACAATATTCTTGGGCGTCAGACCTTCGAGGCTGGCCTGTTGACGGTTGATGTTGAGGGCAAGACCGGGGTAATCGACGTCCTGCGGAATCAAGACATCGCTGACGCCGTGCACTGCCCGTAAGCGCTCGGCAAGCTGCTGGGCTACCGCGTACCCACCGTCCATATCGTTGCTGCTGACCTGGATGTCAAAGGGCGCCGGCAGACCCTGATTGACGATCGAATCGACGAGACCGCCGGTCTGGAAGTAGGTTTGGATCTCGGGCAGGTCAGCCGCCAGCTTGGCCCGCACACGTTCCATGTAAACAAAACTGCTCAGGCTGTGATCTTCCTTCAAGCTGACCTGCACAAAAGCGGTATGCATGCCCGAGTTCGGCGTGTAGATCGCCGACAGATCGGGCGTTACACCGATGTTTGAAACGATCATGTTCAGGTCTTTCGGTGCGACCACCTTCCGGACATCGTCTTCGACATGAGCGATGTACTGGTCGGTGAGTTCAATCCGGGTGCCACTTGGCGCTTTCACGCTAATGACAAACTGACCTGGATCGGTGCGCGGAAAGTAGGCCTGACCCAGAAAAGGAGACAAGGTAAAGCTGAGGATGACGAAGGCAGAAAATGCGATGACGACCAAGCCGGGTCTGCCTAAGCAGTAATGGATCGCGCTGTCATAGCGCCGTTGCAGCCAGCCGAACCCTTGATTGAAGTGGTAGACAATCTTCGCGAAGATGTTCTTCTGCCCATGCCCTCCGCGCATGTGCTCCGACACAGGATCGTCCTTTTGGGCGGCTTCATGCTCGTTGCCGTGACCGGTATGCTTGATAAAGCGGGAACAGAAGAGCGGTACGACCGTCACCGCCACGAAGTAGGAGCAAAACAATGCGATGACCACCGCGAGGGCGAGCGCGGTAAACAGATACTTGCTCACGCCTGTGAGCAGAGCCACCGGGAAGAACACGATGGCAGTGCTGCAGGTTGCCGCCAGAACGGCCAACTGGACCTCTTTGCCGCCTTTCTCTGCCGCTTCGACGCTGCTTGAACCCATCTCGAAATGTCGAAAGATGTTCTCAAGCACGACGACAGAGTTGTCGATGAGCCGTGACAGCGCCAGCGCCACGCCGCCGAGCACCATCGTATTGATGGAATCTCCAAACGCATTCAGGATCATAAAGGTTGCGATACAGGAGATCGGGATCGACAGCATCACCGCGACCGTCGCCCGGACATTCCCGAGAAAGAGCAAAATCATCAGGCCTGTAAGACAAAGGCCGATGGCGCCCTCGCTGATGACGTTCTTGATCGCCGTCTTAACGAAGACCGATTGGTCGAAGACGACGCTCGCTTTCAGGGCCTCGGGGATGTCGAGCAAATGGGCTGTGGCCTTGCGGACGCCATTGACGATTGTGATCGTATTGGAATCGCCGCCCTGTTTGAGGATCGGGATATAGACCGAATGCTGACCGTCTACGCGGACGATGTTGGTCTGCAACTGGCCTCCGTCCACGGCATGTCCTATGTCTCCGACGAGGATCGAGGAATTGCCTACAGTGCGTAGCGGAATGCCGTTGACATCATTTGGCGTAGGCACCTGGCTGTTTGCGTAAATGTTGTAGTCTTTGGGTCCGATGCGGACGTCGCCGGCCGGCAGAATGAGGTTCGAATCGTTGATGGCATGCACCACATCGGTCACGCTCATCTGCGACGCTTGCAGTTTAATAGGATCGACATAGACCATGATCTGCCGATAGGTTCCGCCATACGGCTGCGGGACAGACGCGCCCGGTACGTTTGCGACCTGGTTGCGCACGCTGAACTGCGCCAGGTCCTTCAACTGGGTTTGGTTCATTCCGGCGCCCTTGAGAGTGATGAGGCACACCGGAAGATTAGCCGCGTCGAAGCTCAGCACGACCGGCGGCAGCGTTCCAGGTGGCAATCGCCGCAGATTGGCTAGCGCGAGGTTCGAGATGCTGCTCACCGCCGCGTTGGGATCCGTGCCGGGATGAAAGTAAATCTTGATCAGGCTGACACCGGCCAGCGACCGTGATTCGATGTGATCGATGTCGCTTCCCAGGGTAAAGAATCTCTCATCACTGTCCGTGATATCGGACTCGATCTGTTGTGGCGGCATGCCCGCGTAGAATGTGGCAACGACAACAACCGGAATCTTGACGGGGGAAGAGATCGACAGGCATCCCGACAATGGCTGCCACACCAACGACCACTACAATCAGGCACGCTATCAGAATGAAAAATGGATATCGAATCGCAAACGACGACATGGCTACTTGTCTCCCTTATGTGTCTGCTGGTGGTAGGTAACGAGGTCGGGTGAGGCGTCCTGTGGCGTAACCCTCTCGCCAGGTTGCAACGTGGACAATTCGCCGATGATGACTCGGTCTCTCTCGCTGAGACCTCCTGTAATCTCCTGCTCGTTTGCGCCAGCAATGCCGAGCACAACGGACCTTCGCAGAACCCGGTTACTGCTATCGACCAGCATCACGGATGGTTCATCGCCCTGGATAATGGCGGACGCCGGCACGATCAGAGCGCCGGTCTTTTGCTGCAATGCGAAGGTGACATCGGCGTACATCCCCGGCGTGAGCGTCAGATCCGGATTTGGGACATCGACCTCGGCAAGCATGGTCCGGGTTGCATTCGAAACATCCCGGCTGAGACGAATCACCGAGCCTGGAAACTGTTGTCCCGTCGCCTGGACATGAATCGTTACCATCGATCCGACATGCACCAGTGGGACGTCCTGCTCCGGGATGGGCATACGCAGCCGGAGCACATCGCTTTGGGCGAGGCGAACGACGGCCTGAGCGTCATTTTCCGACGTTCCTGCCGGGATGAGAGAGCCTGTATCGGCGTAGCGCATGGTCACTTCGCCACTAAAGGGCGCTGTGATCGTTGCGTAATGGACGAGACTGGTCACATGCAAGTTGTTGGCGCGCGAGACGCCGAGCTGCCCCTGCGCGGCAGCTACCGCGGACTTCGCTGCGTCCACTTGCGCCGCGGCCGAGCGGTCACGTGCCAGGGCGTCGTCCACCTCCTGCGCTGCCACCAGTCCCGGTTGCTGATCGGACGCCTGCTTCAGGCGAACATAGTTTGCATGCGTGGCGGCGTAGTTCGCCTCCTCCCCTGCGACCTCGTTCTGCAGCCGCTCGATGTTCTGTTGCGTCTGGGTTATACCGGCTTGTGCGCCCGCGACTTCGGCATCCAGCTCCGGTACCTCCAACACGGCCAGCGTCTGGCCCTCGTGCACACGATCGCCAATATCGACATAGATATGCCGGATATAACCAGAGACCTTGCCGTGGACATCCACGTCCTGAAAGGGCTGGAAGATGCCCGCTACCGAAAGCTGATTTTCAATCGTGCCGACACGCGCTGCAACCACGGCGACGGTTGGCGGTGATGGCTGCTCAGCGGCAACGCTTTCATGTCGACGATGAGCGTGGAGAAAAATGAATACCGAAACGATCGCGATCAGCAGACAAGGCACGAGGATGCTTAGGCGCTTGGAGCGCATGGGATTCCTTTCTTCTAAACAGGGCGATTTTTGGAGGCGCGACCGGCCATTCCGCGGCCCACCTGGTTGTCGTGGGCGCACGAAGTCCGGGGTACCCGATTTCTATCGGCGGGCGCCAGTGTTAACGAATCGAGTCTGCAGTTCTATGTAACGATGCCCATTTGGGTCATATAGGCGTGCATATCCTGCTCGCTCCCTTGAAAGAGGAGCACGTAGGTCCTTCGTCCATCGGACCAGCGACTATCGCTGCCTGCTGTCTCGTGGAAAGATTTGATCTTGTTCTTCGCGGTCAGTCGGGCATCGATAATCAGCAGGCTGGCACGTTGCTCGTTCATCATCTTGAGCAGGACGGCTTTGTGGCTGGCGACCTTGAGTGAACTTGCGGCGCGAAACTCTACTCTACTCAGCTCGGGAGGCAGCTCCGCATCTCCCGACAGAGCGCCTGCGCTCCAGCCGAGAAGCTGCTTTTGATCGGTGCTGTTGATCTCCGCAGAGGGAGGCTGGCTGAGAAGAGTCGCTACCTGTCGGCTCAGACGCGCTTCCTGGAGCCAGGGGCCGAGCCCGAGCGTGACGCCAAGGAGAAGAGACGCCGCAACGGGTAGCAGAAACCAACTCCTCCATGTGGACTTCCGAGGCGCTTTCTGAAGACGCTCATAGGCCAGGCCTGCGAAGATTTTCGCCTCCAGCGAAGGGCTCTCCGGGACCTCTAAAAGGTCTGGCGAATCCTCTCATCGCCCGCGCTGAAGTTCGCGAACCACTGCGCGCATTCGGGGCAGGTTGCAAGATGGTCAAGGAGTGGCTTGGAGTCGGGAAGATCGTCGCCCGGCCGCCACGCGTACATCTCCAATTTGTAAAGTTCGCAACTCATAGGGATTCCGCCTTCTTCATCAGAACCAATTTCGTGGGTGCCTTCATCAACTCGTGTAGTTGTTGTCTTGCGCGGGCGAGTCTGGACATGACCGTTCCTATCGGGAGTTCCAATGCTTCGGCGATCTCCCGATAGGAGAGATCCTGGAAGTAGAACAGGACGACCGGGAGACGATGCCGTTCCTCGAGCTTTTCCAGAGACTGATGAAGGGCAAGAGCATCGGCACTGAGAGTCGGCCGGCTCTCCGGCTCATGCAACATCTCCTCGAAGGAGACTTCCTGTCTCGATTTCGTTCGCCGCCGCATCTGGCTATGACAGTGTCTTAAGATGCCAACAAGCCATCCTTTTACAAGTTCTACATCGCGAAGACTCGAACGAGAACGATAGGCCTGTAGGAAAGCCTCCTGGGTCAATTCTTCCGCGTCCGTCCGCGAGCCAGTCCACCAGTAGGCGATCCCGAAGAGGAGCCTCTGGTGCTGCCTTACCCAATCGTTGAACATCTGGTCAGTGATCTGCACCGTAACCCTCTTTTGACTGCCTGCTCTGCTGTCACCAATAGAGTGTGTTCTGCCTTCCGTTTTATTCCAATATCGTTTACTTTTTCTCGCAAATATTCTTCTCAAGACCTAACTCCATAGTTTCACGTGGGTTGAGTCGCATGAAATCAGAAAATGAGCTAACCACCCCGAAGGTTTCGTAAAGAAAAGCGAAAAGTTTCCGTCCTGGGGAATAAAGCGGCTCTCACTCGACACTTCATTGACAGCAAAGACGAGTCGTATGGAGATCGTCACGGCACGTATAGAAGGAGCAACTCAATGAAGCTCAAATGTACGCTACCCGTTCTACTGGTTACTTTGACGGCGGCTGAGCAAATACCCTCTGCCATGGATCAGTTCATGCAAGTGATGGAAACGAGCATGACAAAGATGGATAAAGCATGGCTGCAGCGCCCATGACCGGAGAGGTCGATCACGATTTCGCCACGATGATGATGCCCGATCATGAAGGCGCCATCGATATGGCCAATGCGGAACTGAGCTACGGGAAAAGACCCCGTGATGCGCCGGCTCGCAGAAGAGATCATCGTCGACCAGCAATCCGAGATCGATTCGATGAACCTTTGGCTCAGCAAGAAACACTAACCCTTACCTACGAAAGAGAGACAACGATGCGCTTCTTAGTGATTCCCGCACTCCTGACCGTTTGTGCGGTGTCCGGTCTTGCCCAAACCGCAGACCGCATCTACACAGCCGACCCGACCTCAAATACGGTCTCGGTTATCGATCCTGCGACAATCAAACAGGCACCCTTCGACCAGCCGGACATCCCGATCAGCTCTCATGACCGCGTCTACACAGCTGATCAGTTCTCCAACACGGTCTCCGTGGTCGATCCGTCTAGCGACACGACGCTCGGCGTCATCCGCCTGGGCAATCCCTCTCCGAACAATTTCAGCCCACTTTACAAAGGCCAGGTCCTGGTCCATGGCATGGGCTTCTCGCCGGACCACCGCACGATCGCTGTTGTTTCGATCGGGTCGAACTCAGTCGCATTCATCGACACCGCGACAAACGTTGTGAAGCACATCACTTACGTCGGCCGCGCTCCGCACGAGGCTTTCTTCACCCCTGACGGTAAGGAAGTCTGGGTCACGGTCCGCGGCGAGAACTATGTCGATGTCCTCGACGGCAAGACCTTCATGGAAAAGACTCGCATCATCACCCCTGCAGGCCCCGGCATGCAGATCTTCTCGCCGGATGACAAGTACGGCTATGTTTGTTCTTCCTTCAACCCCGAGACGGACGTGGTCTCGGTGGCGACGCACAGCATCGTCGCTCGGGTCAAACAAGCGAGCCCGTTCTGCCCCAACATCGCGGCGACGCCGGATGGAACCCAGGTCTGGATCACCCTGAAAGACACCGGCAAGACTGAGGTGTTCGACGCCAAGCCTCCCTTCACCGTCCTCAAGGTGCTCGAGACGGGCGCGATCACCAACCACGTCAACATCGTCCACAACGCGAACGGCACTTTTGCCTATGTGACCATCGGTGGCCTGAACGAAGTGAAAGTGTTCCGGACCAGTGATTTTTCGCAAGTCGCGACAATTCCGGTCGGCGCGCTGCCGCACGGGATCTGGCCGTCTGGCGACGGCAACCGCGTTTATGTCGGACTCGAGAACGGCGACGGCGTCACTGCCATCGATACGCTTACGAACAAGGTGATCGCGACGATTCCCATCGGCCAGGCGCCGCAAGCTATCACCTATGTGCCCGATGCGGTGCCGTCGGGTCCCGGAACGCAGAACCTACAATCACTCGGCGTCTCGGGCCAAGTCGCACATCTTGCCCTCGCGGCTTCCGCTGCGGAGACGAGCAATGCGCCCACCAGCGTCTCTCTGTTCGATCAAGGCCTGATCCAGGTGCTGGAAGCCGCGGTGTCCGGATTGCAGCCGAAGCAGCCTTACGTGCTGGCCCTCGCCGAGAACCCGGATGGCACCGGCGCACTGCAGCCGCTGCAATCCTTCATGACAAACCCGCTGGCGCGGCGATCGTCAATGCTATCGGTCCGATTCGGCAGCTCGTGGAGAGCGATGTGAAAGCACAGCGTCGCTATCTGGCGATCGTGCCAGCAAGCGGTACGGAGCTTGGCGCTCCGGTGCAGGTGCAGGTCCCATGACGAACGGCCGCCCGCCTGCGATCAACGGCTCCACGGCGCTTGGCGGGCGGCTCCCCACACTCATTCGAATCCGGCTAAGTCATCAGGACAAACGATTCAAGGAGGAATCATGAAAATGCAAACGAAAGTGGCTCCTTTTCTGGCGAATGCGTCGTTCGCTCAGCAAGTGAACACGGACTACGATCGCGCCGCAAATTTCAGTCAGTACAAAACCTACAGCTGGGAGAAAGTCCAGACACCTGATCCGTTGTCGGTTGACCGGATCAAAGCCGCGGTGGACGCCGCACTGGCAGCGAAAGGCTGGACCCAGGTGGAATCTAGCGGTGACATCTCAATTATCGCAATCGAGATCAACCGAGACCACCAGACTCTGAACACGTACACAGTTGGCACGCTTGTTGTCGATCTCTTCGATGCAAAGACCAAAAACTTGGTCTGGCGAGGCGTGTCCAGTGGCATGCTTTCCGACAAGTCCGACAAGAACATCGAGAACCTGAACAGGGGAGTGCAGAAGATGTTTCAGCACTTTCCTGCGCTCAAGAACTCTTGAGGTCCAAAATGACCCGCCACTTCAGCACTTCACTCAGCCTGGTCCTTTCTCGGCAGGGAGCCATTTGCGTGCCGCCAACAAGCCGCACGCAAATGGAGCTTTAGAAGGGAAGGGGATATGGACGAACGACGATTCCGAACGGCTGAGTGACCACCGCCCCGTTTCCATCGTCGGCCAGATCACGGAAGAAGTAACCGATGCTGCCGCGGCACCTACGCCACACATCGTCGGTCAGGGGTTGAAGAGTGCGCCGGAGCGCTGAAAACGAGATGCGGATTGTGGCACGAGAGCGACTCCGAGACGGAATATGCTCTTGAACCGAGGAGAACCTATGGAATATTTCGGCCTGGTAGAGCCACTATGACTAATGACAGAGTGTTCCGTTGACGATTCGGCGGCGATGTCTCGCGGTGTCAGAAGGTCGCCCAAGTAAGTTGCTATCGACATCACACAAAGTTTCAGATCCATCGTTAACGTCAGCGCCATTCCGGAAGGAGAAACAATGAGATTCAAATGGCTAGATTCAAAAGCCCTGATTTTGAAAAGCAGAAAGGAATTAGTCACTTCGCTTGTTGCAGCCGCCGTGGTCACAGCCGCGGGGTTCGCTATCGGTTCGGCCTCTCTAGCTTCGGCCCAGGACCTCTCGCGACGGCCCAGCGCTGCGGAAGCCGCGTTCCTGAAAGAGAACGACGCCGCCATGACGAAAATGATGAATGACATGGTCGTGAAGCCCACGGATGATGTCGACCATGACTTTGTAGCGATGATGGCGCCGCATCATCAAGGCGCTATTGACATGTCCGAAGCGGAGCTCCGCTACGGCCACAACGAGCAACTTATCCGCATTGCCCAGAACATTGTTGTTGAGGAGCTCCAGGAGATCGCGGCGATGCGCGGCGCCTCGGGCGAGAAGCTGACACCGACGGAGGCAACGCTTGCAGCGAGCTTCGCGGGCATCGCGGCGGGACCAGGTTCCTCTTCACCCGTACCAGCGGACAATGTGCCCCCGTCCCTTAAGACGGAGCGCCCCTTCCTGGCAGAGAACGACGCCGCCATGGCAAAAATGATGAATGACATGGCCGTGAAGCCCACGGGTGATGTCGACCATGACTTCGTAGCGATGATGGTGCCGCACCATCAGGGTGCGATCGACATGGCCCAGGCGGAATTGCGCTATGGACGCGAGGCGCAGCTGAGGCGCATCGCCCAGGAGATCATCGTCGATCAGATCCAGCAGATTTCCCTGATGCGCCTTGCCGTGGGGGAACCCCTGTCGCCGTCCGTCTCGTCGCCCACTGATCCGCTGCCCCAGCCGCTAGCTGGACGCGGTTCCGCTGCTATGTCTACTGCGCAAGGAGGTGGCTTCTAACGGAGGGAGTTGGCTGCCAGTCGTTTTGGCCTTGAGGGCGATTGCCGCCGTAGCATATGCAGATCATACCTGAAAGAACTGGCGGTGCTGGCTTACGAGATCGGCCAGCTGCCCAAGCACTCGTTTACGTCCCCGAGCCCTGCAGCAACTGAAGCCCAGGGTGATACTTCAGGAGTCCATTCTAGAAACTCCAGAACGTGAGCCGCTGAGTCCACGATTCGGAGTCTCTAGGTGTGACGACTACGAGAGCCTAATTTCCCACGTGATTTTCATCGCGAAGTGCCACAAGAAAGACGGTCTAGGCACTGGCGGAGGACCAAGATGCTGATCAAGAAGAGCGGAAGTCTGGAAGGGAAGATTGCGTCATCGGAGATTACTCCGAAGGATGCATTCTTCAATCGTCGCAACTTTCTGCGAGGCGCGGTGGCTGTGGGCGTGGGCGCGCTGGCGCTGAAGCAGGTGCTGGGGCTGATCCATCCGGAGCCGGTGCATGCGGATCAGCAACTGGTGGTGGTGCCGTCGAAGTACACGGTGCCGGATGCGCAGACACCGTTTGCGAAGGCGACCACCTACAACAACTATTACGAGTTCGGCACGGACAAGTCGGACCCGGCGAAGAACGCGCACACACTGCGCACGCGACCCTGGACCGTGCAGGTCTCGGGGATGGTGAAGAAGCCGCAGACGCTCGATATCAACACCATTATGAAGTACAGGCCAATTGAGAGCCGCGTCTACCGGCATCGCTGCGTGGAGGCGTGGTCGATGGTGATTCCGTGGGACGGGTACTCATTCAGCGAGTTCATCTCCGCGATGGAGCCGTTGCCCAGCGCGAAGTACGTGCAGTTCATTTCCGACAGCAAGAACAGCGATATGCCGGACAAGCCGGGTGGATTCGACTGGCCCTACTCGGAGGGGTTGCGCATGGATGAGGCGATGAATCCGCTGTGCCTGCTTACCTTCGGTTGCTATAGCGAGGTGCTGCCGAACCAGAACGGCGCGCCGATCCGCATCGTGAGTCCGTGGAAGTACGGGTTCAAGAATGGCAAGTCGATCGTGAAGATCGTCTTCACCGATAAGCAGCCGCATACGCTGTGGAACGAGATGGCGGCCAATGAATATGGCTTCTACTCGAACGTGAATCCGCGGGTGGACCATCCGCGGTGGTCGCAGTCGCATGAGCGGCGGATCGATTCCAGCCCGTTCCCGAAGACGATTCCAACGCTGATGTTCAACGGCTACGGCGACCAGGTGGCAAGTATGTACGCTGGGATGGATTTGAAGAAGTACTACTAAGGACGATATGCAGACACGATGGATTCCGTATGTGAAGGTGCTGGTGCATGCGGTGTGTCTGCTGCCTTTTCTCAAGCTGATTATGTTGTACCGGTCCGGCGCGCTGGGTTTGATGGCCGATCCGGTGCTTTACATCACGCTCTTAACCGGGTATTGGACGTTGTACCTGCTGATCACGTCGCTGGCAGTTACTCCAGTGCGGCGGCTGCATCCGAAGCTCGGGAACCTGATCCGGTTTCGCCGGCTGCTGGGGCTGTATGCGTTCTTCTACGCGACGCTGCACCTCTCGACATATCTTTTTCTGTTCTCGGGCTACGATCTGCCGACAGTGTGGGCGGGGTTGCGCGCCGGACATCTAAGCGCCATTTCGGACCAGTGGAGGGCGGTGTGGCCGACCATTCTCGATGACCTGAAGAAGCGCCGGTTCATCCAGGTGGGGCTGTTTGCGTGGACGCTGCTGTTGGCGCTGACCGTGACCTCGCCCGCGTTTGTGATGCGCTGGATGGGCGGTAAGGCCTGGCGGCGCGTGCACTACGCCGTTTACGTGGCTGCGTTAGCCGGCTGCGTCCACTACTGGTGGCTGGTGAAGAAGGGTGTCAGGGAGCCACTGCCGTTTACGCTGGTGCTGGCCGTGCTACTACTCGCGCGCATGATCTTGGCGGCCAACAAACGGCTGCGCAGGCCCACTCCAGTTGCTGGGATACTGGGATAGTTGCGGCCACGGATTGAACAGAGGACGGAGATCAAGGAGGTCCACTCAAACACCGGCTTATCTGTGCCAGTCCGAGGGCCAGCATCCTCACGACGGTCGAATGCAGCTCGCTTTCGGAGTTTGCCAAGCCCTCGACAACCATGAGGTGGTTGGCGCCTGGAACTTTCAGCACATCGGGCTTAAGTTGCGCCCATGTGTTTGCCATCAAATGGCTTTGGCGTTGAAGCTTTGAAGTCTCTAACTCCCCTGCGGCAAATGTCACGGGAACCCTATCGAATTCCGTCGACATTGCCCACTTGGCTCTAAAAACTGCCGAATCTACTCCCGGCATTGATCCCGGATGAGCTTGCCGAGTCCAAGGCGAGCGACAGCACCATCATGTCGATTGCGGGGCACGTCTCGCGCAAGATGCTCGCGCACTACTCGCACGTGCGGCTAGACGCGAAGCGAAACGCTCTGGACGCGCTGACGATGGGAAAAGGGAAAGAGGTCGATTCTGAGCGCACATCGAAGGGTTACGACACAAAGAGTGACACAAAAGTGTCGTCCAGTCTGCCCTCTTCGGCTTCATAGTGTGTGAATCAGCTGGGTCAGCGAGTCGGAGTTGGGAAGCTTAGTCCTATCACTTTCGGATCACTCAACCGTCAGCGCGAGAATGGTCGTGTCATCGAATTGCTCGACACCGGCCGACCATTCGGCGAGTTTGCTGGACAGCAGCGTGCAGATCGCCTCTGCGTTAGCTCCTTTCGGTAACGATGTGCAACAACTCAAAAGTCTGTCTTCGCCAAACTCCTCTCCCTGCGAACTCAGCGCGTCGGTCACTCCATCGGTGTACACAACGATCACACTACCCTTTGACAAAGTGACTTGACGTTCTTGATAAGTGATCTCGGGAAATAGACCTATGGGCAAATCGCCTCCCGGGAGCTTCGTCGCCTCGCCGATCTCGGATATGAGTAATGATGGACAGTGTCCTGCATTGATGTACCGAAGCACGTTATTGTTGGAATCAAATTCGCCGTAGAACATGGTGGCGTATCGATTATTCCCAAAACGGCCTTGAAGATCTCGATTGAGCGCGGCGACAAACGCAGCAGGCGTGGGGCGTATTCCGACCTTGTCCAATGCGAGAAGATGTCCGTGCACGAGCGCCTGCAGATGCGCCATCATCAACGCCGCGGACACGCCTTTTCCACTCACATCGGCGCATAACAGGCCGACTTCACTGTTGTTGAAGGTGAAAAAGTCATAAAGATCTCCACTAACAATGCGAGCTGGTATGTTTACCCCCATACATCGGCCGCCGCCGAGAGAGCCGCGGCTCTGGGATAAAGATGTTGCTGAACCTCGCGAGCAAGTGCAATGTCTCGTTCCAAAACTGCGGCCTGTTTTTCTTGTTCGCGCAGAGTTTCAAGATCGCTTGTCATCTTATTAAATGACGAAATCAACATCCCAATTTGATCCTTCACAGGCACCGCGACTCTGACGGAGAAATCGCCTTTGCCCACCTTAAAAGCAGCGTGGCTCAATCCGTCGACCGCAGCAACAATGCGTTGACTCAGCCTAAGAGACAAAAGCATGCCGCACGCATATACGAGAACAAGTGCAAGTGAAATACTTCCGAGTGGAGCGACCCAGGATGAGGTTCGCAATCCCATGTGACTCAGGTCCGTTACTGTCCGGGTATAGCTGGGCCGTACTTGACAGACTACCCAATCCTCGAATCGCCCGGTTTGCAAATTCCGGGCGACAACGACGACGGGAACCGGCTGTTGCGATCCAGGAATGAAATTCGCCACAATTTCACCTTTCACTCCTTGCTCAGCGCGGTAGGGGAGAAGGCGCGTGGGGCGGGTGTTCACTATCTGCAAACCTGAAGTCCTTGACAAATGCTGCAAAAAAGACCCACTGAAGGGTATCCGTACAAGGATGCTCATAGAACATTTCTCTCGCTCCGAAACGTCAAACGAGCGGATCTCGATAGCGCCGCGGTCTTCAACGATGTCAGCAAAGGAATCAGTGTCTCCCCATGTGGTTCCGTTGCCAAAGGTAACTCCCTTCGGCATAGCTGTAATCGAGAAGTGGCTATCCGGCCACTGGGCGCTCAGATAGTCGGTGATGAGAGGTGAGTTGGTTGCCGGTGCAACGCATCCTGGAACCCCATCGAGCAGCGCGTAAGTAACTTTCCCGGAGTTATAGATGATAGCGTTTAGCTGTTCTTCAACAAGGTAGGCACTTTCACGCCTGATCACAACATTCAGCACTGCAACCGAGAAAGCTCCGATCAAAAGCAAAGAGGCGACGCTGAAAAAGGCGAAGAGAATGAGCATCTTCCCGCGAATCCCTCCCCAGAAATTCGTCAAGTTCCTGAACAATCGCATTGGTCACCATGGAATACGGACAGCAGCGGGCGTCGTTCCTGCAGTTTGTCGAGAGCAGCGCGCCACGCTGGAATCGACGTGGGTCCCTCGATCTGCACGGCCATGGCGAAGTGCACCGTCCGGTGTCGGTCAATGAGGGAGAAGAGGTGCTCCAGCCCGCCAAGCGGTCTGGCAAAATCAATTGGGCATGGTTCAGGCATAGTCGTTGTCATTTCGAGATACTCCTTTGAGACGCTACTTTTTCGTTTTTATGGCGCTAGCGGCTGCCTGCACTATAAGAGTGAACGATGCCGGGAACTTGGATCGATCTCCATTAGCCCTTTTGTGAATCCATCGGTGCGCTTGCCTGGCCAGAGCGCGGATAGATTGACATCTGAAGTTCTCTTCTTAGTCGTTCGTTCTTCACGAGCAGTTCGCACACGACTATCTCCAGATTTGCTACGCGGCACTTCCAATATGCCAGTTCCGACTCGGGTTCACTTTCGAAGGATTCAACTGCCATATGGAACTCCGCTTTGGCGAAATTGTCTTTTGCATTGCTTGACCTCAGGCCAGACAGCACCCGTCAGTAATTGAGTGGGTTCGAGACCGGAGAAGCCTTTGGTATTGCCGGACCCAATCATCGAAAGTGTGATCGCCAATGTGCAATGGCTCTTATGGTGCTCCCGGAACGCTGTCACTAGTAAAGTGGCAGCATCCATCGGCTTTATTCCATCTGACGACGTGATTGACGAACTTTTCCCGAAATTGTGGCGCCTCATTCCGCGCTGAAAGGGTGAAGCTGCAGATGCAAGCCATGCTTGCATAAGGGATTAGCATGGCGCGAACGGCTTCTGGCGATCCACAGAACGTCCAGTCCGGGTGATTGAGCCGGTCTTCGATTCAAAGAGGGTTGGTCTACAACTTTTGCTCCGGTCTTCGATCCTGGACATCGAGAACGGAATACTATTTGAGGTGCCCCCTTGAGAGACCCGAGTTACCAACTTAAGGGCCATCGCATCGGCAGGCGCGCGGGACTTCCAGGGTTTCCAGCGCGGCTGATGAAAGCTTCTTCGCTGCTTGCGCGACAGCCACAACCCATCTTCGACCATCCACCGGCGCAGCGTCTCTCGCGAGACCTTGACTCCGTCCTTCTCGAACAGAACCTCCGCCGCCAGGCTCGGGCCGAAATCGACATAGCGCGACCGAACCAGTTCGATCACATACTCGCGGATGGCAGGAATAAGCCGGTTGTTCGAGCTGCGGCCACGAGCCTTGTGGATCAGCGCTCCGCCGCCACCATCGCGATACGCTGCCAGCAGCCGACGCGTCTGCCTCGTGCTCAACCCCAGAACCCGGTATTTGATCGTAGCGAAGGGATGCTCAACCGTGGATCGACGCATTCTCATCACCGCTGGTGTAACCCGTTCCTGCATTCGGTTCAATGCGTCTTCATACAAATGGCGGGCCAGGCTTCGCTTCGACGCCACCGTGCAACGAGGCTTGAGCGAGCATCCGGCACAGTCGGTCGTCGCGGCTTCATAAACCGTATAACGGTCCTTACGATGAACTTTCTTACGACGCAGGGCCTTGTTTCCGGGACAGACATAAGTATCGGTGGTGGAGTCGTATTGGAAGTCCTTGCGCCCGAATAGGCTGCCATCGCCTTGGTTATTGACAGTGCGCATCACAGGGAGGTACGGCAGCATCCCTGCCGCTTCGCAGTTTGCAGCCTGCTCTCCGTTGGAATATCCGGCGTCGGCTACGATGTTAAAGCTATCGGCGCCCAGCGCCTTCTTTGCTGCCTCAGCCATCGGTTGCAGGCACCGGTTACCCGATGTTGTTCTAAATGATATTGTTCAGATTGAATCTAACGTCATTTACTCCAGGAATTCGAATGTCGAGCTCTGCTTTGCCTGGTCAAGTTGTAGACACTACTTCGTTCGCTAGTTTTTTCCCTTGCGTTGAAGGGGTTGAGATCGCAAGAGACAACATCTTGCAAACTCTAGAGACAATGCTCGATGGGCGAAACGTTCGCTCAGTTCACATCGACGGACCTCCCGGAGCTGGCAAGACTATTCTTCTCAGCCAATTTGCGAAGCGCTATAGGAGCCGTACGATCTCGTTATTCCTCAAGCGTGGAAGTTGGTTCACATTCGACGCAGACTTTCTGCTACGCGATCTAGCGGCCCAAATTTATTGGCTTTTGGAAAATCGCGAATTGCAGCTTGACGGTGACGTGAATGAGCCGTTGATGCGGCGGCTTGTGTATAGCTTGAGATCCTATGCTCTACGTTTTGGCAAACCAATCATTCTGATAGTCGACGGGTTAGGCGAGATTCCCATAGAGCAACGTGATCTAAAGAACGTTCTTCTCAGTCGGTTACCTTTAGGGCTTGACTACATAAAACTGCTAACGTCTGCAAAGAAAGAAGATTTTGACCATCTGACTGGTGCCAAAGAATGGCTCGTTCCAATGTTTTCGTTTGAAGAATCACTTTCCTTTTTCGGAAGCACTCTTACGAGTGAGGGAGTCAGGACTGTTAACGCAACATGTAATGGTGTCCCCGGATACCTCGCCAGCATCAAGAGACTGCTGGAAACAGGCAATAGCGAAGATTCGCTGCTTGCAGACCTCCCTAAGAGTGCCCCTGATCTATTTCGAATGGAATGGCAAGCGGTAGACGAATCATCTGGGACGCTGATCGAGAGCCTCGCGCTGCTAGCCCACGATTCGAACGTTCATACACTGGAAGGCTTGGCCACTCTCCTTGCCACAAACGTAGCGGTTCTTAGAAAAGATCTCAATAGGCTCCGTTTTATAAATCTTCCCTTGGCAGATGATGGATCAGTAGAGTTCGTATCTGAACCCTTTCGCCAATTTGTTGCGAGCAAACTAGCGACCTACAAAGATTCTGTAAACCAACGCATGATCGAGCTGCTCTCGACAAATGAGAACAGCGCTGATGCCATCACACTCTTGCCCGCTTATTTACGGCAGGCCGGTCAAAACGCGAAACTGCTTCAATATCTATCGCCGGAGCGCTTCGCAAAACTACTGGACCGTTCACACCAAATTCGCCCAGTTAAACAAACTGTTTTACTTGGACTCGAGACCGCAATTGAGGTCGGAAGCCACAGTGAGATGCTGCGCTTTGCAATTCAGTCTTCTGCATTAGCGGAATATGCCGGCTTTACAGTTTCCCGCATCGAGATTGCTGCCAGAATGGAGTTGCAGGACTTGCCGTCATGCATTGCTCTTGCTCAAGCTGCCGTGTTGCTAAATGATCGCCTGCGACTTTTTGCGGCGATCGCACGAATCAGATGTGAACGAAAAGAATCTATAGAACCTCAGTTTCTTACCGAACTTCAATCACTATTTGATCGAGCGGAGTGGATGGAGTTTTCTCCTGAGTCCCTAACTCAGCTCGCGTCCGACCTAGTTTTCGTGAAACCGGAACTAGCCACACTTGCTCTCGATAAAGCTCATGTTCATTCCCCTCAAGGCGGAGCCAGACTGGACATCGCGCTGGCAAGTGCTTCACTGCTTGCGGATTCAAGTAGTGACCAAAACGTTCAGGCCAACGCCGAAATGTTTAGGGCAAAGATCAGAAATCCACGTCTATTATCTTTATTTACCGCATTATCCGCTCTAATGAAAGATATCGACGCGGAAGAAGTCATAAGGCGTGTCTCGCAACTCGGTAAGCCGAAGGAGCAGATATTTCTTCTACGGCAATGGTCTTTGCACGCACGAACCAATAAGGATGTCGCGAAAGTTGCATCTTACGCCCTCGACTTGGCTATCAGGACAACGGAATATACCCCTACAGCTACCGACTTTCGAGAGCTGTCAGAGGTATTCCGTCGGATCGAAGATCAAGAAGACGCGTCAGAGCTGATCCAAAGATTGGACGCCCAGCGTGCAGCGATTGAATCTGTTGGGCCAACTAATGATTTCATTTACCTTCAACTGCTGCTTGCTATGGGAGACAGCCTCGGGGATGAAGACGCGGCGGCAAATAGACTCATTGACATCTACGGCACGATTGCACAGCTTCGAGATCTGGCCGTCAAAACCGCATGTTTGGCGCGTTTCATCGATATGTTACCCCTAGTCGACAAGGGCGGAAGAATTCGTGCCAAAGAGGGTATCGAAGAATTAGCGTTAGCAGACTTCAATATTTCCCTAGAAGGGCTATTGAACGCAACGGCCGATCATAAGCATGCGACGCGTGACATCATCGCAGCCCTTGCAACTCGTTTTCAAGAAGTTGCAATCAGAGTAGCTGTCAGTCTCAACACGGCCACGCGTCGCGACGACGCGCTATCCTGGTTGCTTGAGAAAATAATTTCAACCCATGAAGAGGAACTTAACTCGTCGTTCATAAGGCAAATCTGCGAGTCATTTTGGGATCAAGATGATGCCGAGGAAGCTGTAACAAAGGTTCTGGAGAAGCTCAGTGAGATCGCTTCACCCGAGCTGATAAAGGACATCGCGCCGCGGTAATCTATTGTGTTGGCAGAGCTCTCAAATTCGCCGACGGCAAATTGCAGGTGCGCGGGTCATGTGCAGGATTTATCTGTCTGCAGCGGCTTGCAGAAGATGATTTGACGGGTTTGACTGGAGCTGCCTCCCAGAAGATGGAAGAGTCTTGGGCTTTTCTGGACGCAACTATTGAGAAAACAGACCTAGCTTTTCACGTTGCATCGCATCTGGCTAAAGCGGACCGCGAACAGGCCCTAGGATGGCTGAAAAAGGCTGAAGAGTCACGGGCCACACATCTTGTTTCAACATCGTCAGATGCCTACAGACACTGTCTACTCTTGGCATGCAGAGGCTACGCTGGGCTTGTGAAAAGACGCATTGACGATGTTGAGGATCTCCGCGAGCTAGGCGACCGTATCAAGCGTATTCCTTCTGCTCTCGAGAGCCTTTCAGTATGGTCTGATCTAGCCCTGCGAATCCTCAAGTTGGGAAGGACAGAAGAAGCTCGGCAGATTGGAACAGATTACATACAGAAACTAATCGCTCAATTTCGCCCGGCGACGACAGACCGGTACCGTGCAATCGCTTTAGCAATGCCCCTTCTGTTCAACACAACCAGAGCAACAGCACGCGAGCTGCTCTCGGAGCTTCCCATTTACTGGAAAGATATTGCCATTGGACAACTTGTAGAGTTCATATGCAAGAAACTTCCACCGTGGGAGCCTTACGAGGCCTCCTACCAGCAGGCCTATCGTCTCACCATTGATGAGATAACGGACCTCTGCGAGCTCGCCGAGGTAGCGGAAACTGATGTCGTCGCATATTGGATTGTGAGCACGATTTGCACAAGCCTAAAAGCAAGGGGTTCTCGTAAGGTCGTTACCGAAAATCAGCGCGCAGACACAATTGCGAAGTTAAAACGCATCGCAGCAAATAAATTTCCGAATCAATATTTCATCAAACATGACGGATACAAAGTGATGAGCGATGCAGATATTGCACAATTATCCAAGTACATACGAGGTACATGGGAAGAGCTCTTGGTAAAAGCGTTCGCTATTCCAAATGTGGCGGATCGCTGTCTTGTGCTGACTTGCATAGCCGGCAAGATTGCAAAGAACGATGCGGAGTGGGCAGCCGAGATCTTTGATAAGTGTGAAACCGAAGCGCAGACGATTCCGTCAGCTCTAGATAGGGCAGGCCGTTTTCACACAATGGCCAGAGAGGTGTACCCGGTCGATCGTGATAGGGCAACCAGATTTTACAAGCAGGCACTACTGCTTGCCAGAGACGATGCCAATCCAGAGTATGAAGCAGTTAGAAAAGACATCATAGATTCGGCATACCAGATCAGCCCAGAATTGGCGACGAGCTTAGCCTCTGCGACGGACGAAGATGAAGCCAGGAGAGATAAGCGAGGCATATCTAGTCGGATGGAAACACTGCAGCTCAGACGGCAGCTCGCTGCAACACGAGAGGACAATGATGGACTCCCTGAAGCAGCGAAGACTCGGTTGTCTCAAGCTACCTGGGAGTTACTTGGCTCGTTAAATGCAGGGAGGATAGTTCCGATTCGTGTGCAACAAACTAGTTCTTACATCGCTCACGCGGCTGCGCTCCCATTTAGGGCGGCGTTCCCTGTTTATGCATACGTAGTGGAGAATGCTATTGAGCGCATTCAAGACAAGAGCGAGGCGACCCGAACCATACGAGGCGATTACAGAGCTGTTTCGACCGCCGCCGACCTCTTCTATTTTCTGGCTGAGCGCAGCACCTGTGGCGTACCGGGAGAGCGGGGATACGGAGCTATAGAAACTGAGGAGTCCTGCTTTGTTGATGCAGGTGAGCGCGAGCGCGGTATCTCATTCATAGAGCGATGGATTACCACGGCGCCGGGGCCTTCCCTAGATATCAGCGATCCGTTTTTGTCGCCAGTAGACATGGTCGAGATACTAAAAATGGTGTTGTTAGCAAATCCTGCTTTGGAAGTAAATATAATAACAAGTCGACGTGCCCTGCTTGGAGGCCATGTAGCTATTCCGTTCAAAGACAGCTTCTCAAAAGCCTGGGCGGAAGCTTCCTCTCAAAATCCTCCAATTACCCGCATCATTGTCGTTTCTGTGGGCGCAGACGGAGACCCTTTAATCCACGATAGATGGTGGTGCTCAGGCTCGTCTTCAATTGACACGGGTACATCGTTCAATGGGATCGGCATAGGAAAAAGCTCAAAGATCACCCTTATGCCCGCTGAGCAGAGCGCCCAAGCGTCTGAGCGCATGACGGCTTCACTGAAGATGGGTGCTAGGTTTATCGAGGGCCGACGAGTGGTATACGAGAGCTTTGATCTCGAGTGAATTCGTTGTTGCTGATGACCGACAACTTCGGGGGCAGCTTGATGCTTTATTTCGAAATTCCCTGCACTATGCTTTATCACTCTCTAGCGTCACTCTGAGTCTCGGCACAATAAAAAACTTAGGAGAGTTCAAAGACGGCCAAGCTATGCTTTATTTCGGCAATATTATCTTTTATTTCTTATTTTTGTCATTCCGAGCGTAACCTGGCAAGTGGCCACTTTATACTCTGAAATGTAACAACACTGTAGGAGGCTCTGAGGTTGCCGAGGGCTGGAGTGATGTAGCGCCTGACACACTCGGCGAGCAGCTATGGACCGGGGTCTGTCAGGTGAAACCATAGCTGCATCTACAGTACAGCACGTTAAGACAAGGCGCCCTCCAGGATATCGGAAGAGGGCGGGTGTCCAAAGATGCTTGTCGTATTAAGGTATAGCCCAATCCTACGTCCGAGATCCGGTGAAATAATGTCGTAATAGAGTCCGTTTTTGCTTTATCGTACAGGTAATGACGAAGGTCAAAGAGTCTATTCGGACGCGTCGCCCCATGCGGACGCGCAAGCCGTCCAAAGGGCAACAGGTCGGCTACCTGCGCGTCAGCTCCCTGGATCAAAACGAGGTTCGGCAGCTCGAAGGGCTGGCCCTGGACAAAACCTTCACCGACAAAGCCTCCGGCAAGGATGCGAAGCGGCCCCAACTGGAGGCCATGCAGAGTTTCGTCCGTGAGGGAGACACGGTGTTCTGTCACTCGATGGACCGGCTGGCCCGCAACCTCGACGATCTGCGGAGGATCGTGCTGGGTCTTACTGAGCGGGGCATCCATATCGTCTTTGTGAAGGAAAACCTGACCTTCACCGGCGAGGATTCGCCCATGTCGAATCTGCTGCTGAGTGTCATGGGGGCGTTGCTCAGTTCGAAAGAGAATTGATCCGTGAGCGCCAGCGTGAGGGAATTGCGATTGCAAAGCGGGAAGGGAAGTACAGCGGCAGGAAGCCATCTCTGACACCCGCGCGGGCCGCCGAGTTGCGGCGGCGAGTTGCTGATGGCGACTCGAAGGCTGCGCTTGCTCGCGAGTTCGGCATCAGCCGGGATACGCTATATCGGTACGTGCCTGTCAAGAAGCGCCGGGCCGGGAAGCTTGCAAAATGAATCGTGAGCAGGGAAGCTGGGCTGGATCGACGTGGACATAAATGGGAACGATCGGAGGAAGGAAACGATGAGTGAATTGGATATGCAAGCGGAGCTGGAGCGCCTGCGGGCTGAGAATGCCCAGCTCAAGAGCAAAGACAAGGGTGGCCTCACTTTGAAGGTGAGCGAGAAAGGCGGGCTCTCTCTGTACGGCATGGGGCGCTTTCCGGTCACACTCTACAAGGAACAATGGCTCCGTATCCTGGCGAGTGCGCCGGAGATCGAGGCATTCATCCGCGAAAACGACTCCAAGCTGAAGGCGAAGGAGTAGGGCTTTGAAGAAAGTGGGCTCTGTTGCATTAACTAGCTGAGGAACAGGCTCCGTTGCATTAACTCAAAAACCGATCTTCGACATACCAGATGTTGGGTGCAATATGGGCCGCTAACCCCAACATATTGGGGTGCGAAAAGTTAATGCAACAGAGCCCTAAATTTTCACCCCAGTCGGGCCTATGGGCGGAACAATGCAGATTCTCACAGAATCTCAGATCGGCCTTATTCCCAACGTTGGCGACTTTGTGAACATGGCGGTATACGCCGAAGGGTGACAAATACGAGTTCGATAGTCCCGGTCGAGAAGTTTTCGGAATGGCAGGTATATGGAAGCTCTGGAAACATCCAGGGACGGGTCAATGGGAATCGACATTCGCAGTTCTCCCCGGAGAACCCAACGAAGTCATGCAGCCGATTCACAATCGTCTGACGACTGTGTTGGAGCCGAAGGACTATGCAGAGTATCTCGCGTTCTCTGAGAGGCCACCGGTTCATCTGTTACGTATTCTGCCGTCCAATGAATTGCGTGCGATGCGGTTAGAGAAGCCCACGCCAAAGCCACGGGCGAAGCCAAAGGCAGACCCACAGATATCTCTTTTCGGTTCGGAGTGATCACGGATGCCAAAACGCAGTGCGGGCCTATAATGTTTCGTACATCAAATGATCAGTTGGAGGTCTTTCTTGTTCATCCGGGAGGACCGCTCTGGGCAAAAAAAGACAAGGGTGCGTGGACGATACCCAAAGGTGAATATGAGCAGGACGAGAATCCGCTTGTCGCGGCGCGGCGCGAATTCGAAGAAGAAACGGGCTTTCAGGCCGTCGGCGAATTCTTCGATCTAGGCTCGATCAAACAGAAGAGCGGCAAGGTCGTGAACGCATGGGCATTCCAAGGTGATTGCGATCCGGCCAAATTGGCGAGCAATACGTGTGAGATCGAATGGCCTCCTCGTTCCGGACATCGCCTCGAAATACCTGAAGTTGATGGTGGGCGCTGGTTTTCGATGAGCGAGGCAGATGAATATATCCGCGAGGAACAACGTGAGTTCCTGCGCAGCCTCTTGCAATGACTCAACTAGAGTTCAATGCCCTTTGGCAGGCGTCTCCGGGTGTCGACTTCGAACTTTCAGCGTGCGATGAAGGGATGTTTCATCAGTTGCATTGTTGAGTTCGCCTGCTTCGGTGTTACGCTTTTTCTATTGGAGATCGGATGAGCATAATTGGAGCAGTATCTGAATTGGACAAAGAAATATCAGCGTTGAACAAAGAGATTAGTCGTCTAACGCAGATCCGAGAATCTCTCTTAAAGAGCCCTGCTGGAGAAAGTCGATCCGCTCTAAACACAACCGGTGAAACCCAGAAACGAAAGTATGTGCGTTCTGCCGTTACACCTGCAAAGACCTCCTCGCCGGCTAAAAAGTCCAGCACTATGAAGAAGGCTGCGTCGGTGAAGGCATCCGCTTCGGTGAAAGCGACAGCTCCGGCGAAGAAGAGAGTGATATCCGCAGCAACCAGGAAGAAGATGTCTGACGCTGCCAAGGCGCGGGCAGCGGTTAAGTCCGAACCTGCGAAGTAGTTCAATTGAGGTGAGAGAACGCCCTCACCTCAATTGGGTTATAACCTGGCTTGCGGACGCGAGTGCGGCGATCACTTCGTCGTATATCGTGTCCAGAGCGATGCCCCACCCATTGAGTAATGACTCGTACGTGTCGTGAGCATATCTTGGGCCGCGAACTAAGTCGATAACTCGGCACTTGCCGTGCCGTCTTCTACCTCAAAGAGGGGAGATGGCGCATCAAGTTGAAAGTTGCTGAGCCCGACGCCGACTAAGCGGAAGAGCTGTTTTGGCCCGAGTTCGACTCGTTCTCGTAAAGCGAGCGCAATCGTCGTCAGTTCGTCACGCGACGATGGTGGGGCGGGAGGCGTGAGACTTCGCGTGAGCGAGTTGAATTCCTTCGTCTTGAGCTTGAGTACGACTGTCTTCGCTCCACGAGCGTTATCTCGGGACGCCCGCCATACCTTTTCTGCGAGCTGCCGAATCTGGCCCTCGGTTTCCGCGAGAGGTATGTCGACTTGAAACGTATCTTCGGCAGAGATTGATTTGCTCACTCGGTTCGCAACAACAGGATTGTGGTCGATGCCGCGGGCGAGCTGGTAGAGGCGAATGCCATAGCTACCAAAGTGATTTTCGAGATCGGACAACTCCAGACGGTATAGATCATCTACTGTAGCAATACCGACTGCTTTCATGCGGCTCTCCGTAACCTGACCGACCCCAGGAATGCGTCCCACCGGAAGGGGAAGAAGAAAGTCCTGTACTTCGTGGGGTTGGATGACGAAGAGTCCGTCCGGCTTGCGCCAGTCGGATGCAATCTTTGCGAGGAACTTGTTTGGAGCGACGCCCGCCGAAGCGGTCAGATTGAGCTCCTCGCGGATTTGCTCACGGATCGTCTTCGCCACGCGAGTTGCCGTGAGTAGGTTGGTTTTGTTCTCCGTTACGTCCAAATAGGCTTCATCGAGCGATAGCGGTTCAATGAGATCGGTATGGCGATGGAAGATTTCTCGCGCTCCTTGAGATGCCTCTGTTGCTGGAGTCCTTGCTGTGCCGGGATTGCACGTGAAGATCGCCCTTGAACCACACCCCATCGGTAAGGCTGGCGATGGGGGCAGTGGGCCGCCCTCAGTGGGCGCCCAGGGAGGGCTATGGCTTGACTGCCCAACGGTCGAACTGCTGATGCAACCCGCCATGATCAAACCGGCCACGAAAACATGCACACGCATACTCAATTCCTCTCAGAAAATACCAAGGGTGGGATTCTGCCATCCTTTACCTGCGTTGATCACAGCAGGCAAAGGCAGCAGCGAATCATTCGTCGTGGTGATTAATCGTCGTCTTTCACTATCATGTCGCCTGCATCGATGAGAGGACGGAAGCGATGTACCGGCGGCGGCATAGGAGAATCCGCGCCTTTGATGCTCTTCCATATGATCTCGTTCAGGGCGTGCATCGGAGCTCGGTCTAAGTCGGAAAAATCCATCTTCCGACTCTCTTCCGATCCGTAGTCTCCCTTCTTGTTTTTGGCGTTGACGTCAATCCTTGGCCCAATCACATCGAACGGAGTTGCCTGAGCCTCCGTTCCGAAGGACGCATACATCGGCATTGCGGCCGCATCGTATTGGCTCATCGGCGGCATGCCAAGGAGCAGTTCGATGGATCTGACCATCGAGCTGGTCGAGTACAGCGTGCTGTCCACAACGCCGCGCTTTACATAGGGACTCAGCACGAGTCCTACTGTACGGCGGGCGTCCACGTGGTCCGGGCCATCCTGTCCGTCGTCTTCGATGATAAAGATCGCTGTATTCGGCCAGTACCGGCTGTGGCTGACCGCGTCGACAAGTTGGCCGATAGCGTAGTCGTTGTTCGCCACCATCGCCTGCGGCGTAAACGCGCCGGGAGCGGTGCCGCGTGTATGGTCTTCGGGCATGCTCATCACGACAAAGTTCGGGAACCGCTGGTTCGGGTCGGGACTGTCGTAGTTCTTCTCGTACTCCTTGAACTCTCTCAGGAAGACCGCGACATTCGCCGTATCTCGCTGGCGGGATCCGAGATAATCACTGGCGACGTGACCGACGAGTCCTCCCGATCCGGGAGCGGCGTCCATCGTCGTGCCGGTGCTGGCGCGCGAGGCATACTCGCCGTAAGACCGGTATGTGAGCCCTTTCCTCGCGGCCAAGTCCCACAGGTGTCCTGCCGATGGGATATACGCCCGCGTCCGCTCCGCGTCGCTGCGACCCGCATATGTCGGCGGCCAATATCGTTCGTTGAAATCCGTTGCATAGGCCGAGTCCGACCACGAATGGCCATCCACGCTAACCTCACCGTCGCAGTAGAGATTGTCGAGAACCACATATTGCCTGGCGAGTGCGTGTTGGTTGGGTGTTACCTCCTCGCCAAAGATGGTCAGCCTGGGATCGCCGTTGGTTCCTTTGAGGTCGCCGAACTCCTGGTCATAAGTACGGTTCTCCTTGATGATGTAGATCACGTGCTTGATCGGTGTTTCAACGCCGACTTCACGTGGCAGGATCGTCGGCTGCTTAGGAGGCCGCGCCTCCGACAACAGAGAATCGTTGTAGGGCGTATTCTCAATCACCTCGTGCGTCCATTTAGGTAGACTCTGCCGCAGGTTTGTCACGGGCAACGCCTCGATGCTGGTCTTCTGGAGGGTCTTGACGGTTTCGTCGCCATACCACTTGGAGGCAAGCGGACTTCCGACGCCCTTGAGATCCGGATGTCCCTCTTCGCCCTTGCTGTTGCCAATGAAGAGCGTATTGTTGTTTTCCGCGAGCGCCAGCGCCGAGGGATACCACCCTGTTGGGATGAATCCGATAACAGCGCTGTGCCCGCGTACTGCTATCCGGATCACGGCAATCGAGTTGTTGTCGGCGTTGGCCACGTACAGAAGCTTGCGCTTGTTATCGATCTCGATCGCATCCGGCGTCGAGCCTTCAGGCGCGAACGGAGTCAGCGTTGTCGAGAGCCGTTCTACGACTTCGAGCGTGTTCGTGTCGATGACATGAATTGAATTGTCGTTCGAGCAGGCTACAAACAACCGACCATCAGCTGCCAGCTTCATGTCATTCGGATTCATTCCCACATGCAATGTGCGGATGACCCTATTGCCCCCTGTATCGATGACGCTCACGCTCTCGCTCGCCCAATTTGAGACAAACAGCCTGCGTCCGTCCTTGCTCAACACGGTTGCATAGGGATTGATCTCCACAGGAATTCTCGTCACGATCTGTCGTGTTTCGGCATCGAAGACGACCACATTGCTCGGCCCCGTCCCGGTCCCGCGATTTGCGGCGTAGATCCTATGTTTGCCGGGCAGGTAGGCCACACCTGACCACCACACTTTCTTTGCATCGATCGTTTCGACAAGACCACCCGATGGTTTTTCGCTCAGGCGGCCGTCTTTATAGGCGAATTCATAGATAGGTGCCATGCTCCCTGCGATGTTCTTGGCGCCTGTAGCATTGCCTCCCGAAACGTACAGAGTATGACCGTCCGAGGACCACGCAAGGCCAAGCCAGGTTGTCTTCAACGGAATCTGCTGGACGAGCTTCCGTGTCTTCACATCGATCACATCGATGCCGTGCGGCAGGTAGCCGGAATGTGTCGCAACAATAATCTTTCCGTCCGGCGATACGACGGTGTTGAGCACGAGATCTTCGATCGTCGCAATGGCCTTTCCAGCCGGCGTGATGCGCCATCCATTCGGCAAGTCGAAACCGCCCGGGATGTACTTCGGGTTCTGCTGAGTCGCGTCACCGACCGTGCGCGCGGGAACCTGCGCATCCGCAGGCGGAGAAGTTTGACTCCGGGCACACAGGGAGAGGCTTGCAGAGAGCAGGACAATTGAGAGACTACGGTTGATCAGCATACTTCGAACTCCTTCTATCGGTTCGCTTCAGTCTGCGACGCTAGATACGCGGCGGGACAACCTGGGTTTGGAGGCCATGTCGAAGACCAGCTAGCCTCCGACCTATGCCGAATTTTTCAGAAGTTGAACTTCGCGGCGAACTCGATCGTGCGGTTCTCATTGACAACCGATGAGATCACACCGAACGATGCAGGGTTGCTGATGGCCGCGCTGGGAACCCCGAAGTTGGGATGGTTGGCGATGTTGAACACCTCGCCACGAAGCTGCACCTTATAGCGTTCGCCGATGGCCGTGTTCTTCTCCAGGTTCATGTCCCAGTTCTGGAAGTTCGGGCCCCGAAGCATGTCATAGCCGGAGTTTCCGAAGGTGTAGGGCGTTGGTACGGCGAACGCCGCTGGGTTGAACCACTCCGCATTGGTTTTCTTCGCAGGATACAGTGGTATCCCGGGAACGCGGTCTGCGCGCCCACTGGCACCGTACGTCTGGCTACCCGGAGCGGTAAAGGTGACTGAGAACGGCTGCCCAGTTTGGAATGAGGTGAGGCCGGCGATCTGCCAGCCGCTGATGAGCTTGTTCGCGAAGCCGCCGACGGCGCCGAACAGCATCTTGTTGTGCCCGAACGGGAGCTCGTAAGCGTAACTGACCTCGAGCGTCTGCGGAGTAATACTGGAGATAGGACCGTAGGAGTCGCCGATGGTCGTCGGGTTCTGGTGATTTTCGACGCCCAGCACCCGAATCCACTGGTACTCGGCGTTGATCATGAATCCATGTTTGTACTGCTTGTGCAAGCCCACCTGCAGTGAGTTGCCGGTGGTGTGATAGATGGGATCAAATGCCTCGGTGATCGTCGAGAAGGGCTGATAGGGGCGACGCGACTGCTCGACTGTCGCGCCAGGAGCTGCATAGTTGATATCCGGTTCGGTGTTGCCGGGACCGCCGTGGTTGTTCTGATGAATCGTGCGTTGGCCGACGTAGCCGATGCGGAGGTCCACTGCGCCAGGGAGTTGCTGCTCGATCGCGAGGTTGTACTGCTCGGTGTAGGGCGTGATGGTTTTGTGCTGCGCGATGGTCGAGGGGTTGGCCGGAACAGAGGCGGTCGCGGCAAACGGCGCGTTCATCGTGATGGTTGGCGACGCACTGTTCGAATACGTGACGCTGTTGACGAACGGGAGGTTGCCGAACCCTCCATCGACATAGGACGAAGGTAGGAGATTGTAATACTGACCTGTGGCGATCTACTCGTGCTCTTTCGCATTTAGATATGCAGGCATCATGCCAATTGCTAAGGCACTGAAAAGAGACAGCGTCACCATCAGATTCATGCTTCAGGCTCAGCAAAATGACGAACGCTCAGCAGAACGTGCCTGCCTCAAGAACTCAGCAGCAACGTATGGACCCACCTTTCGAGGTGCGTTGGTCTAGTCAGGGAGGGAAAGGGAATTGATGGCAGGGGCCGCTCGTTGGAAGCGAGAGCCGTCCCAATTAGGGGTTGACGTTTCAGACCGTAGCTCTTGATTCTCAAGCGTCTGATTTTCGATTCAGGCATCGCGGTCGGGGAGGAGATGTTCCGTGGGGCGGGCAATCATGAGTAAGCCCCCTGCGCGGATCTCGAACTACTGGCGACCACGGCCGCCTGGGCCATCATCTTCGGGGCAGCACGCAGGTGGTTTCAGACACCTGACCATATTCCGGCTGAGGATATGGCTTCAAAAATCGAAGCGATGCTCAAGCCAATCTTTATTCGCGCCTCTAAGTCTGTGCCCCTTCGGCCCGCTCGCGAATAATCCATTCGCGCACAAAGAGAGGGCAGTGCACAAGTACAATGCCCCCATCCTCGCAGTCACTCAAGAATCGAACAACCTCAACGTCCACAAGAGTGACTTCATCCAAGTCCAGGATTATGCGAATGGCGTCATCGTCCATTTGAGCCCGTATGTCGTCGATATCGGTCGATTGAATTCGGCCACTGAGCCGCAGCCTTGTAGTGTCTCCGGCCGATTCCTTTTCAATCCGTAACATTGATCGACCAGTCCTCTCGGGCGGGGTCTCAAGCCACCAATGCCAGATCGGGATCCTGCTTGCCGAAGTGGGCGGCCATCTGAGACCTAGCCACTATGAGATTGTCCATTTCTCCCCTCGCCTGTTGATGGGCGCATTGCGGCGGCGCGCACTCTTATGCACTAAGGTGTAGCTGGCGTTTCCATGATTGATCTATTGCCGTCGTTTACGTTCGGGCAGCCGACTGCACTGGCGGCAAAAAGAATAGGTTCAAGGAACGAGTCCCTTGGGCACCGTGCACCAGAGTGGCCTCAACATCGGCGGTGGGCGATGGCCCCATCATGAAGCATCCGAATGCCGTTTCATCGAGTCGCACTCTTAGTCTTTTCTGAGTCGAACCGTTTGTCGCTGAGATCGGAGAGGTCAGTTCCATTCTCGCTCCTGTCTGAGAAGGGCAATTCCCACCCGTGAAGCAAGAAGCCCGACCACGATGCCAACGGCAGTGTCAGCAAGTCGGAGAATGGGCTGTATCCAGGCTGGTCCCGGACTTATTCCGGCTACAACGAACACCACAGCGGTCGTAATGGCTGTTGTACCGATGGCCTCGGAATGGCCAATCAGACACAAAATGACGGTGCCGATCCAGATGAGCGCGACCATCCCGAAGACATTGAACGGGAAAATGAGAAAGTATAAGAAGCAGAGTGCGAAACTAAGGAATGTCGCCAGCGTCCGCGATATCGCCGCGCGACCGCTCTGGAGAATTCTGTATCGAAACACAAAGATCGTCGCGATCACTGCCCACATGCCTCCAAGCAGGTCATTCTCGCGAGATACAGAATACTCGCGCAAGGATGTTCGTGATGAGCCAATAGCTGATGAGGCAGGAGATTGCGAGCATGGTTCCAAAGCCTACCTCCCGGCCTATACGCGACAGTCCAGTTCCAGCGACGACAGCCTCATTGTGTGTGGATTCCATCGTTTTACTCCTCATTGGATCCAGATGTAGCGCAGATGGCCACATCTGGCGTAATGGCTAGGCCTCTCACAAATCGTCACCCTTAGTGAGTTCATGGGAAGAGGCCTCTTTCTGCGAGCCAGGAACTGTGTCTCCTGTCATAGGAGGCAGTCGTTTCTACAGCTAGTTCGGCGACGTACTTAGGGCGCCCTCTCGCAAGCACCCTTGCTTATTGGCTCTTGGCGTTCGGAAGAAAGGAATCGAACATTTTGTTTACGCCCTTATCGAGATTCCTGATATTCTTGTCGGATTTATCAGACAAGGTGTCGCTTGCCGATCCTCGCCACATCAGACTTTTTGTTCTTGAGTCGAATAAGTCGACGACCAGGGTTCCGACCTCATAGGTGTTCGTAGTTGTCGTAGCTTCACCGAATTGGTTTCCCCACCCTCTCCAGCGCCAACCGCCTCCGTAGCCGTCGTAGTACGTGTCGAGAGTCTGATGGCTCCGAGTCATTTCCATCCCCACGATGGAAACGCTCCCGCCAGATTCGACCTCGGTCCATCCTTTTGCTGCCAGCGCTGAATTGACCGCTGCTTTGATTCGATCGACCCACAGAGGGTTTTGTGTGTGGACATGTTCCCATGTATAGGTTTTGTATTGCCTGAAATCGACGCTCCGATCGTAGTCAGTCTTTACGTGCTGAGCGAAAGATGCAGTCGCACACAGAAGCGCTATTCCCATCAAAAAGAGGTTCCTGCGTAATACGTTCATAAGTGTCTCCTTGCAGCGTTTGAGTTTGGGTGAGCCGGCGACTCCGGCGAAGTAGAAAATGCCGTGTGGCGGCGATGAAGCGTAGAGCCTTCTGTTGTTCACAGGATGCCGTGTCTGCTTGGGATCGGATTACCGTAACTGCTGAAATGGCTCTGATCGAGCGGTTGCCTATTGCACCTTGCCCGTTCGAAGAGCGCAGCTCCGTCGCCGTTCCCAAGTCAGTTGAATATCTCGCGAACACTGTCTGACGTGATCGCCACCTGAATCGCTCCTTATTCTTGGCGGTTTTTCTCCTGCGTTTTCACAATTGGACATGCAGGCATCATGCCAATGCTAATGTGTTGAAAAGAGACGGCGTCATCATCAGAGGCATGCTTTAGGCTCAGCAAAATGACGAGCACTCAGCAGAACGTACCGAAATCGAAGACCGCCGGCGGCGGATGGACATAGATTTCGAAGTTGCTTGAGCCAAGGAGGAGAACAGGAATCTGATGACACATTCGGTTTTTGAGCAACTCGACATCTCCGTGAAGGTGTTACCCCACTGGGCGCTTACGCTTGCTCTGACACAACTTCAGGTTGTTCTGGTGCAGTGAGGTGCGCAAGGACAGCCTCGCACGGAAGAGTCGCGATTTGAGGGCCGCTAAAGAAATGCCGAGAGAATCCGCTAGCTGGTGCATTGAATGCTCCTGGGCATATCGAAGCTCAACTACATTGCGGAGACACGGGCGCAACCGTCGAATTGCTCCTTTGAGCATTTCCGATCTTTCGTGCCTTGCATAGAAATGCTCAGGGTCTTCCTTGAGGTCCCGTAATTCCCATCTGTCGTCGGATCCGCAATAACATTCGTCATCGTCGATCGATTGGAAGTTCTTGGCGCGTTTCTTTCTCAAAATAATAAGAGACATGTTGATTGCGATTCTTGTGACCCACGACGAAAAGCTGGACCTACCCTCAAAACGATTCAGGTGAGTGAACGCCTTGAGGAAAGAGTCCTGGAGTGCATCCTCAGCGTCTTCCCAGTTTCTGGTGATCCGGTAGGTCGTTCGCAGGATTGCACGGAAATGACGGTCTCTGAGTTCTGCGAATGCGTCGATATTTCCGCCTTGTGCGGCCACAACCAACCACTCGTCGCTCATCTCTTTTAGACTGAGGCCGATTTCGGCATCGCTGTTTGCCTGCATTGGTTGAGTCATTGGGACCGTCCGTTCTCACGAGGCAACCGCAGCGATAGCATCTTGGGCGTGCGGGTTGTGCATGGGTGCCGACTGAAAGCAGTAGCCAAATCAGCCATTCATTCTCTATGCCCCTGGAAGATGTCTCCCTGCCGAGCAGGTGCTACTTCGAGACAGCATGTGCTGCACTTTCGATTACATCTGCAACTTCCTTGGGGTGCGATAGATAGACGCAATGACTGGCGCCGGCCACTTCGACCGTGTGGCTATGAGCTCGCTTGGCGTACCATCGCTCAAGGTCAGGGTTGATGGTTCGATCGCTTCCCGCCACGAGCATCCAGCTCGGTTTAGTTCTCCAGGCAGCCGCGGTGATTGTCGCTGAGAAATTGTTTGCAAAGTTGAGCACCTGCGAGCGCGCCATAAATGCGGCCTGGTTGCTGGGAAGGTCAGCTGCGAATAATTCATGAAATTGCGCCGGGTCGATATATGTGAACCCGTCAGGCGTTTTCTTGATGGCGCCCGATTTGGCGAGGTCGCTGGGAAAGCGCTTCCCGTCGTCTCCTTCGTTTTCCCCAGCGTCTGGCATGTGCGCTGCAATGTAAACCAATCCGGCAACTGATGGATCCGTGCCCGCCTCCGTAATCACTGATCCCCCATAGCTGTGCGCGACAAGAATGCTCGGTCCGTCTTGCAATGCGAGGGTCCGCTTCACTGCGGTCACATCAGCCTGGAAGGACGTCTCTGGCTCTTGGACAATGCTGACGGTGTAGCCGTCCTTGACAAGAATGTTGTAGACGCCTTTCCAGCCCGAACCGTCCGCCCAGGCGCCGTGAACGAGGACGATATTTTTCACTGCTGACTGCTGAGCTTGTAAGTGTGGTGTGCTCGATAATGCGGCAGCACACAACATCGTGGCGAATACTGCACATTTATTGACCATACCTATTTCCGATGTCCTTTTCTGTTCAGCTTTGCAGAGCGTTTCAAATCCCCGGGACTGTCCTTGCGGTGAGGCTTTCGTCCAGCGAGCTCGACTAATGCCTTACCCCATCGCTAAACGCAACTTCATGGCCGCTCTCAACCCCTTGAAGATCTCGCGGACGCTGTCTGATGTAATTTCCATCTGAATCGCTCCTTAAGTTTGGCCATCTTTCTCCTGCGCTTTCGCCTTTGAATATGCAGGCATCATGCCAATTGCTAAGATATTGAAAAGAGACAGCGTCACCATCAGACTCATGCTTCACGCTCGGCAAAATGACGAGCGCCCGGCAGAACGTGCTGGAAACGAAGACTGACCGGCGAAGGGTGGCCTTACATTTCGAAGTGGTCTGGTCTAAGAAGGGGAAAGAGAATCCGATGGCAGGAGCCACTCGTCGGAAGCGAGAGCCGGCCCGATTAGAAGGTTTGACGTTCCCCGTACTTGTTGATTCCGAAACGCCTGATCTTCGATTCAAGGGTCTGCCGCGGAATTCCGAGTTTTGCAGCAGCGCCTGAAGGTCCGGAGATACGGCCATGGCACTCAGCAAGAGCAGCTTCGATCAACTCTACTTCAAGATCCGACAGCGTCGAAATCCCTTCGCGTGGCTGCCGAGACTCTGGCGATTCGGGTTTCAACCAGCTCTCATCAACGAAGAACGTGTCCGTTTCACTGAGAATGACTGCCCGTTCCACGACATTTTGCAATTCACGGATATTCCCCGGCCAGTTGTAGGCCGTTAACCGCGCCAGCGTTTGTCTACAGATATGTCGGATCGTCTTGCCGGCCGCCTTGGCGTATCGCCCAACAAAATATTCGACGAGCAATGGAATATCCGCCGTTCGCTCGCGAAGTGGTGGAACGACAAGCGGAACAACATTGAATCTGTAGAAAAGATCCCGGCGGAAGGTTCCGGCAGCAACGGCAGCAGGAAGATCTGCATTTGTGGCTGCTATTAGTCGGACGTCTACTGAGATCGGATGATTACTTCCCACTCGCTCAAACTCGCGCTCCTGCAGCACACGCAGGAGTGCGATCTGAGTCTCCATTGGAAGATCGCCGATTTCATCAAGGAAAAGTGTCCCGCCGTCAGCGGACTCAAACCTCCCCACACGTCTCTGTAAGGCGCCCGTGAAGGCGCCTTTCTCGTGCCCGAAAAGCTCAGAGGCAATCAGCGATTGAGGGATGGCGGCGCAGTTCACGCGGACGAAGGCTCTCGCCGCGCGGTTCGATCTCCGATGGAATGCGCGAGCAATCAGTTCTTTACCCGTTCCGGTTTCGCCGAGGATCAGAACGGTCGAATCCGATGGCGCAACTTTTGTCACTTGCTTCAATACCTGACGCATGGGTTCGCAAGAACCGACAATCTCCTCAAACATTGAGAAGCGATCGACGTCTTCGCGCAGCGCAACGTTCTCGTTTTGAAGGCGCTGCTCAGCCAGCTTGCGATCATCGATGTCGATTGACGTCGAATACCAGCGCACGAGACGTCCCTGTTCGTCGCGGAAGGGGTTATAACGAGTGAGGAACCAACGATACTTGCCGTCTTTTCGCAAAACCCGCTGTTCGATCTCAAACGGAACACCATTTAAGAGCGCGTTTTGCCGCACCTCTTTGAGCCTCTCAATGTCCTCGGGATGAATGACGCGATCGCGGAGACTTTCCGCCCGCACCTCCTCAATCGACAAACCGTGGAACTCGAGCGCTACTCGATTTACATCGATCACTTCGCCATCGGGATTGTGGACGCCGATCACTTGCGGTATAGAGTCGATAATGCACCGAAGTTCATGCGCATCTTGCCGGATCTTCTCCTCCGCCTGTTTTGCTGCCGTCACGTCCGTTACGGCACCCACAAATTCATGGTTCCCAGATCTGGTCGTCACCACGCGAAAGGAAACGTGTAGGTGCTTGACTGAACCGTTCGGCATCAGCAAACGGTGTTCGAGCTCAAAGTCGGCTCTTGCCTCAGACTCCCGGTCGAGGGTCTGCAGCACAAGATCTCTATCGTCGGGATGAGTTCGCCGCAGTATCATCTCCAACGTAGGCTTTACTGCTCGATCGTGTTCAAAGATATTGTAGGTTTCCGCCGACCAGTAGATCTCTCCGCTGGCAACGCTCCAGCCGAAACTGCCGGTGTGGCTTACGCTCTGCGCTCGAGCCAGGAAAGCTTCGCTGCGTCGCAGTTTCTCCTCTGCGCGTTTCCGGTCCTCAATGTCAGTGTTTATCCCGAACCATTTGACGATGTTGCCGGATTCATCGAATAACGGGTTAACGCGGAACAGAAACCATCGATACTCGCCGTCGAAGCGGCGCAGTCGCGCTTCAGCCTCTCCTGCCTCACCAGAAGCCATCATGGATTTCCACGTACCGGTCAGACTGGGGAGGTCGCCCGGATGAACCGCAACCGTCCAGCCCCAATCTTTTAGCTGTTCTGCGGAGAGACCCACATATTCAAGGTAATGCTGGTTGAAGAATTCGGCCGAACTGTCTGGACGCGCCGACCATACCAGCGCAGGAATTGTGTTGATGATTAGGTTAAGATTGTGTTCGCTCCCCCGCAGTGCCTCATTCCGCCGCTTGATTTCCTGCAAAGCTTCCTCGAGTGCCGTCTCAGTCTTTACTTGTTCCGTCACGTCCGTGACGGCCCCTACGAATTCAAGGTCCCCAGAAGGCGTCGTTAGCGCCCGGGCTAAAACGTGGAGGTGCTTGACTGAGCCGCCCGGCATCAGCAAACGGTGTTCAAGATCGAAATCTGCTTTTGTCTCAATCCCCCGGTCGAGGGTTTGCTGTACAAGATCTCTGTCATCGGGATGAATTCGTCGCAGCACCATCTCCAACTTAGGCTTGACCGCCCGATCATGTCCAAAGATATTGTAGGTTTCCGCCGACCAGTGGAGTTCTCCGCTGGCAACACTCCAGCCAAAACTGCCGGTGTGGCTTAGGTTCTGCGCTACGGCCAGGAAAGCCTCGTTCCCAGAAGGATCTGTCCCAAAAGGTGTCCTCGTCGCCACGGCTGCAGCGCCCGGACTCGGCGCGTCCTGCGAGAATGGAGTTTCAAACGGCAAGGTAGTCATGTTGATCCCAGAGTAAGTTGAGTCCTTTGATGAACCGTGGAGTCCGCGGACGGCACTGAGCGAACTAGGTACAGTGTTGTCATTATTAGTGAAACTCTGTAAGTCCTTGAGTTGCAGTTTGCAATAAAACCCGTCATGCAAACAACCTCAAATGGGGGCCAGGCCGCCCATTCCGCGGAGGGGACAACTCCCGCGAACTCAAATATCGAACCGCTTCCTGCCAAAAAGGCGGGCGTCGATCGACAGAGCGCCAGGTCCCAGGAATGCGAAGGCGATACCTAGCGTTGCCATCAAGATCGTGCCCCGCGGGTGGTCAGTGCCTGTGAGAACAATCCAGATTTCACTCAGCGCGACAATCGCGCCGGCGATTGGCGTCCACAAACCGACGAGTAGAAAAATTCCTGGGATCGCAGCGATTTCCTGCATCGCAATCGATTCACGTTGTGGCACCCCCATCAATGCGCCGATGCCATCGTGAATCAAAATTAGTCCGACAACGAGCCGTACCAGGAGAAGCCCCCTGCCGGGACAGCCGTAAGGAAACATGGGAAAAAGGCGTTGCAGGAACCCCCTTATGTCAAACATCAAGATAGTAGTCCGCGTCAAGGACGATTCGACACTCCAAATCTGGGGGGATGGCCGCCCCCTCTATCGTGGGGGTTACAAGTCAATGAATCCACGCTTCAGCGCGATTGTTACGGCGTGCGTTCGGTCGCTTGCGCCAAGTTTGGAAAGGATGTTCTTGACGTAGCCCTTGACTGTTTCCTCGGTAATCGAGAGCTGATCGGCAATCAGCTTATTTGTATTCCCGCCGGCAATTAAGCGCAGCACATCGATTTCTCGTGTGGTCAGGGCATCATCGATCGCGTGGTCTGCGAGTTCAGCAGCGACCTCAGGAGGAATGCGCTTTTGACCGGCTTGTACAGCGCGAATCGTCTCGAGGAGTTCCTTCCGCAAGAGGCCTTTTAACAAGAAGGCCCGCGCGCCGGCTTTGAGAGCGCGTAGAACCTTGACGTCTCCCTTGTAGGTTGTCAAGACAATGATCCGGGCGTCCGGAAATTCGCCGCAGATGGCGACCATCGCCTCAACACCGTCCATGTCTGGCATCTGCAGATCCATCAATGTGAGGTCTGGCCGGTGCTCTCGGAACTGCTCGAGTGCCTCACGTCCTGTAGAAGCCTCGGCGACCAGCTCCATATCTGATTGACTAGCGACCAGTGATGCGATGCCTTCAAGCAGCATCGGATGGTCGTCAACGGCGAGAATCCGAATTAAGCTAGGACCGGTGCTCATGATCTTGTTCCATTCTCTTACGGAAAATCCGGAAACGCGCCTTGGTCGGGAATACCTCATAAGCGATCGACCCTGGAATGCTCAACTCTACCTCTGTGCCGGCTCCGAGTTCACTCCAGACCTCCAATTGCGCTCCGATCTGCCTAGCTCGTTCACGGATTCCTGGCAAGCCCCAGTGCCCCGGACGTCCGCCGTGTTCAACGATGCCTGGGTCGATGCCCTTTCCATCGTCGCGGAAGCGTAGACGAAGAGATTCGCCATAGGTGATTTCCGTCTCGATTTGCCGGGCCTGTGCGTGGCGGAAGGCATTTCCTAACGACTCCCGAGCAATGCGATATATCTCGCCTTGGAGAGTCGGACGCACAGTTCGCGGCGCGCCTTCTACAAGCATACGACACGTTACTGAGCCCCTGTTGCCTGCCGCAAGCTCTTCATTCAAAGTAGTCATCAGCGCGATGATCGATTTCGCTAGGTCGTGACTGGCCAACGCGGGAGCACGTATGTGCGTTATAGCATCTCTTACTTCGCTGATTGCTTGATCCCCCCGATCGAGAGCGCTTTCGAGTGTCTTTTTCGCGTCCATTGGGCGTGCTGGAAGCATTTCGTCTACGGTTTGAAAGCGGAGCATCAATCCCTGAAAGCTTTGCAGTAGGGTATCGTGCAGTTCCCGCGCGATGCGCGTCCGCTCGTCGACTCGTGTTTCCAAAGTCATGTTGAACTGCCGTCGTAGCTGTTGAAGACGGAATTGATAGAGCGCCCACAGCAATAGAACGAAACCTCCCGCACACGAAACGCGGAACCAGACCGTCTGGAACCAGGCTGGCGCGACGCTGAAGTCTAGAGTTGCACCTTCTTCGTTCCAGACGCCGTCGTTGTTACAGGCGATCACGCGAAACTTATATTTTCCTGGCCGAAGATCGTTATAGAATGCCTGTCGCCGAGTCCCGGGCTCCTGCCATTCCGTATCGTGGCCCTCAAGTTTGTAGCGAAAGCGTACCTTCTGTGACGCCATGAAGCTCAATGCTGTGTAGTCGATTTCCAAATCTCGAGTGATCGGCGGAAGACTAAGATTGCGTGCTACGGCATAGCTCCTGCTATCTGCGATGATTTCTTCGATATGCACTGGCGGCGGAATGGTGTTCATTGACAGGTGGGTCGGGTCAACTACCTGCAATTCATATCCATTGACGAACCATAACCGCCCATCGGGAGATCGCGCCGCCGCATCAAAAGCGGCCTGTCCTGGGCGAACTCCGTCACGAGCATCCAGCATGCGGAAATGCACGATGGCGTCAGGTTTTTGCCACCACTTCTGTATCTCCGCCTTCGGGACCTCAACTAGGCCACATTGCAAGTACAGCCAGAGATCTCCCTGATTGTCGGAAATAAGCGCATCGACTCCATCACAGGGAAGGCCGTTCCGGACGGTGAGGGTTTGTTGAGTTCCGTTTCTCCACGCGATGACTCCAAAATGTGTAGCGCCCAATACAGCGTCATCGGAAGTCACGAGCAATTGATTTACTTCAGTATCGAAGCCGGGAACTCCGCTGTGCTTAAAGGGAAATATCTCGAGCTTGTCGTTTTTGTATCGGGCCAGATTGCCTTGAAGGAGACCCAACCAGATGCCGCCCCCGGGGCAGGCGCAATCCTCCGAGCAGCAGGCATCTGAGGTGCAGGAAACCCTTTCTGGATCTTGAAGTCCTGAATGCGAAAAAGTGTCCTCGGCGCATCTCTGGTTTCGGCCCAGATATTGTGGTCCACATCTTCGGTCATTCCAACAACGAACCCAATTGGCTTACCGTCAGGCCTGTCTATCCTACGGAACGTTCCGTTCTTATATATCGTCAAGAAATCATCGACACCCACCCATAGTTGACCGGCATGATCTTCCAGGAGCGACGTAACCTGATTTCCGGGCGCCCGATGCGCCTCAATGACGGGAGTTCGTTCCTGTCGAACTGCGACCAGGGATGGAGAAGTGCCTGACCATATTGTGCCATCGCGCGAGGCGAGGACCGAATCGACTTCGCCCGATGGGAGCCCCTCGCGGATTGCGTACGTCGTGACAGGTAGATTGCTAAAACAGTCGAGGCCGTGGGACGTGGCAACCCACATGTTGCCTTCACGATCCTCATACAGCCCCGTCTCACTCACAGAGTCACTTGACAGACCGTCTGAACTCCCAAAGTGATCCACCCGCCGGCCGCGAATACGGTAGAGTCCTTGGCTTGCGGTACCAACCCACAACGTATTCTCCCGGTCTAACAACAATGCGGTAAGCGTCAAAGTACTACTGTCGAAAAGCTGGGCAATAAACGGCTTCCATGCGCCATTTGTGAATTGTTGCAAGCCTGCGCCGTGCCCACTAGAAGTCATTCCGACCCACATCGAACCATCTCTTGCTAGAGCGAGATAAGTTATACCCGTCGCCCCCACCAGTCTCAGCCCCTGCTGAGCGTAAGTAGTGGATAAACCCGGGTTCCAGCGCTTGAGCGTTGCCCCGTAGCCAGTCCAAAGAAATCCAGAACCATCCTCGACCAGCGGTACACCATTGTTCTTCCCGTAGTAGCATTGCGTTTGTGCTCCGGTGACTTTACATATCCCCCATGCGCTATCGATGGGTTGAATGTACGAGAACCAAATATCCCCATCGGCGCGCTGCATAATTGAAGCGACTCCTCCTGCCCGATCGGGATATTGGATCAGTTTGCCATCGACCAAATGGCTCAAGCCCGAGTCCGTTCCGATCCATAGGCTCCCATCGCGAGCGCCCAGGAGTGCGCTAATGTGGGCTGACGACAACTCTTTCCCACTCGTCGGCTTCCATGGAACAAATCGGACGCCATCGAAACGCAAGAGGCCAGCCAGAGTTCCAATCCATAGATAACCATCCGTAGTCTGAGCAATTGCGGTTGGCAAGCCGTTGAAGAATCCGTCCTGGATTCTCCAGCCGGCATGTGCATATTGGGTCATCTGCTTGCTGGGATCGACTGCGAGACATGACTCTCCAGTCAAGAGCAACAGCAAGCAGAACGGAATTGATAACAGCTTATTCAACTTGCAGCCTCGGCAACGGACGTTCTCACCACTTCTTCAGTGGCATCGCGATCGGGTCCCCATCTGCCAAAGATAATCGCACGAACGGGAATACCGTCACATCTTGTTTCGCCGCGAGACACAAATGTCTATGAAATCAGATGTGCATCCCGCTCGGTTTTGACATAAAGTAGACGTCGGCCCGCGCACCACGCACGACGTGTTACAGGTCGCCTTTGCGGAAGTTACCTGCTCGACGGGCGCGTCGTCCACATACACGTATCAACAGCTAGCCTCAGGTTCAGCGAGTCAGGCAACTGGCTGAGTCCTCGTCATTTTGCCGAAAACGCAGCTCTAGGAATCGATGTCGTCCATTTTGCTTCAGTTGTTTACGAATGGTGCTTGCCATGCATACCCGGATACTGTAGGACCGTGGACCCTCGAATCCAGCAACCGACGATGAGTTGATAAAGAGGAGCCATAATGACTTCTATCCCTTCCGTCGGGACCACTGGCGGTTCCACTGGGATTGGCTCTGTCTATACCGACCTCTTCGCCAAGCGGATCCACCATCACATTAGCAGTCCGCGATCGCGCCCGAAAGGAATGGTCGACCAATGTTGAGGATTGAAAAGGAGTCGGATGGAGGTACTACGAGCCTGCGGTTCAGCGGCCGAATTCAATCGTCCAATATCGGCAGCATACGGGCTGAAATGGACGATGACAGCGTTCGCATATTCCTGGACTTAGCAGAGGTCACGCTTGTGGACGTTGAGGTTGTACGATTCCTGAGTGACTGCGAGGACGGGGGTATTTTATTGGTTCACTGCCCTCCCTATGTGCGCGAGTGGATTCTTCGCGAGCGAGCCGAAGGGGCACAGCCGCAGGTTTCGGATAACACATGATTCCTTAATGTACGTCCGAACAATTGAACTAGGCAAACGTCGTCCGTTGGTATGGAATCAACGCCGATATCGATGACCGGAAGCGCGCCAAGCCGAAACCTCAAGGGGTGGTTAGACATCGTCGCAGCAGGAGGGTTAGACGCTTTCAGATCGTGAAGTAGAGATGATTGAAGCTGCTCTGGCTGAGTGCCATGGCACCATCTCCGGACCTTCAGGTGGGGCTGCGAAATTCGGGACTCCGCGACAGACGCTTGAATCGAAAATCCGAGGTTTGGGAATTAACAAGTACGGGAAATGTCATCCTCCTAGGGACGGCTCTCGCTTCAGACGAGCGGCTCCTGCCATCAGATTCTCTTTCCGCCCACGTAGGCCAACCTACCTCGAAAGGTGAGTCCATCCGTTGCTGGTCAGTTTTTGATTCCAGCACGTTGTGCTGAGCGCTCGTCATTTTGCTGAGGGTGCAGCATGAATCGAATGATGGCCTATCTCTTTTCAGCACCTTAGCAATTGGCAGGATACCTGCTTATCTAATTGCGAAACCGCAGAAGACAGATCGCTATCGAGAGGACACGCCGATTGCGATCCTTGAATACGAGAGCTGACTTGGACACAAGGAGAATCGATGGAAGCACCCATTGACTTACTGCAATCAAGCTTCAGAGTTGAATCCGACAGCATCGGCGAGGTGAGGGTGCCGAGCACCGTGCTCTGGGGGCACAGACCCAGCGATCGCTCGAGCATTTCAGCATCGGGAAAGATCTGATCCCCGTGAAATGATCGCAGCCTACGCGATCCTGAAGAAGGCCGCCGCCAACGCAAATCACGAAGGCGGCAGGCTTGATCGCGAGCACTACACGCTCATTGTTCAGACCTGCGATGAGTTCCTTGCCGGTAAGCATCAGGATATGTTTCCTCTGCACGTCTGGATGACAGGCAGCGGCACGCAATTCAATATGAACGTGAATGAAGTGATTTCCAACCGCTGCTGCGAACTCGCGGGGACGCCACTTGGCAGCAAGAAGCCCGTGCATCCTAACGACCACGTCAACATGTCGCAGTCATCTAATGACTCTTTTCCCACGGCGATGAACATTGCGGCGGCAGTGAACGTGAAAGAGAGACTTATACCCGCGGTGATTGCGCTGCGCGATGCAATCGCGGCGAAAGCCGAGGAATGGAAAGACATCGTAAAGATCGGTCGGACGCATATGCAAGATGCTACGCCACTCACGCTTGGGCAGGAGTGGTCGGGATATGCTGGTATGCTCAGCGAAGATCTCGAATATATTGAGGACGCGCTGAAGAGCGTGTATCGCCTCGCTCTGGGCGGCACAGCCGTAGGGACAGGCATCAACACCGCCCCAGGATTTGGCGAGGCAGCCGCAGGCGAAATTGCGAAGCTCACGGGCCTTCCCTTTGTGAGCGCGCCAAACAAGTTCACCGTGCAGGGCGCTCACGATGCCCTCGTTCAACTCTCCGGCACGTTACGCACTCTGGCAGTGTCGCTCTACAAAATCGCAAACGACATCCGGCTGTTATCCTGCGGTCCGCGTGCCGGTTTCGCTGAATTGGTGATTCCGTCGAATGAGCCGGGCTCGTCCATCATGCCCGGTAAGGTGAATCCTACCCAGGCCGAAGCACTGACGATGCTCGCGGTGCAAGTGATGGCCAACGATGTAGCGGTTGGATTCGGGGGCGCCGGCGGCTACCTCGAGATGAATGTGTACAAGCCTCTGATCATCTTCAATATTGCTCACTCCATCACGATCATGACTGACGGGTGCACAAACTTCCGGAAGTTTCTTATCGACGGGACACAGCCAAATTTGAAGAAGATCAAGGAATATGTTGATCGCTCCCTGATGCTGGTTACCGCTCTTGCGCCTGTCATTGGTTATGACAAAGCGTCGGAGATTGCACACTATGCCCTCGACCACGACCTGACACTCAAGCAAGCCGCACTGAAGCTGGGATACGTGACAGAAGACGAGTTCGACCGGGTCGTCGATCCGGCGAAGATGGTGCATCCATACGTTGCGAAAGCCAGCTGAACGGACCCAGATCTTCTGATTCGTTTACAAGCCAACGAAGTAAACAACACGAAAGGGACGGAAAAACATGTCGACCACCAAACGCGGAATCGATCTACTCCGAGATTCATCGCTCAACAAATCAACCGCATTCATGGATACCGAAAGGCAGACTCTTGGAATCGTGGGTTTATTGCCAGACGTGACAGAGTCGATCGAGACGCAACTCTCCCGCGTAATGCTGCAGCTCGAGACAAAAACTACCGACCTCGACCGTTTCATCTACCTGATGAGTCTTCTGGAAAACAACGAGACGTTGTTCTACCACACATTGATGTCCGATCCTGCCCGCTTCCTCGAGATCGTCTACGACCCGACGATTGCCGAGGCCTGCCTAAAGTTCGACCAGATCTTCCGTCGCCCTCGCGGAATGTATCTTTCGATGGCCCGGAAAGGCCATGTCAAGGAAGTGCTCCGCAACTGGCCCGTCAAAGACGTGAGATTTATCTGCGTTACCACTGGCGGCCGTATTCTCGGCCTTGGAGACATCGGCGCGAACGGTATGGGCATTCCGATTGGAAAGCTGCAGCTCTACACCGCAGCCGCGGGAGTGCCGCCGCAGGGTCTGTTGCCGATCATGCTCGATGCGGGTACAAATAATGAAACCTATCTGCAGGATCCGCTATATCTGGGGGTGCGCCAGCACCGCCCGCCAACCGAGGAGCTCTACGCTTTCGTGGACGAGTTTGTGGATGCGGTCCAGGAAGTGTTTCCGAACTGCTGCCTGCACTTTGAGGACTGGAATGGCATCGATGCAGTCAACCTGCTTGCACGCTATCGCGACAAGGTGTCCTGCTACAACGACGACATCCAGGGAACAGCTAGCGTAACCCTCGCAGGACTGATCAATGCGCTGAAGATCACCGGCGGCCAGCTCAAGGAGCAACGAATCCTGTTTGTTGGCGCAGGATCTGCGGGCACTGGCCTTGCTAACTTAATCGTTTCTGCACTTGTCGATCAAGGTGTTGCCATCGACGACGCTCGCAAGCAGATTCGCCTCTTTGATTCACACGGACTGGTGGTTGCGGGACGGACGGACCTTGCGGCGCATAAGCTTCCCTTCGCTCACAAATTACCGCCGACCAAACCCTTCAACCATCTCGATCCGGCAACGGAGTATCCAGTGATCATCGATGCGATCGAGGATTTCAAGCCCACCATTCTCATTGGTACGAGTACCATCGGAAAGCTCTTCTCGCGTGAGATCGTTGAAGCGATGTCGGCTCTCAACGCTCGCCCGATTATCTTCGCCATGTCCAATCCGACCCAGAAACACGAGTGTGTGCCTGAAGATGCCTATGCGTGGTCGAAGGGCAAGGCGATCTACGCGGGCGGAGTGCAGTTCCCTCCCGTTCACTTTGAAGGTTGGACGTTCTTGCCGTCACAGGCCAACAATCTGTATGTCTTTCCGGCCGTCGGGATGGCCATTTACGCCACAAAGGCGAAGCGAGTCACAGATGCAATGTTCATCGAAGCGGCACACGCCGTCGCCGACCAGGTTACCCCGGATCAATTGAAGCTCGGCATGCTGTACCCGCCGCAGTCGAACATTCTCGAGGTCGAGATTCAAACGGCCGCGCGAGTTGCCAAGCTCGTCTTCGACGCAGGACTGGCGAGAGTCAATCGCCCCAAAGACATGGTCGCCTTCATTCGCGGGCACGTGTACAAGCCGGAGTATGCCGCCGAACTAGCTGTTGAAACGGCCGCCGATTAGGACAGCAAGACACAATTCGTGCTTGTAGACAAACAGGCCTCTTCCCATAAAGACATTAAAGCTATCGATTTGTGAGAGGCCTCCCCACTGCACCAGATGTGGCCGTCTGCGCTACATGTGGACTCGATGAGGACTAAATGATGGAATCCACACACAATGAAGGTGTCGCCGTCGGAAGCCGCATGTCACGAATGAGCCACGGGGTTGGCTTTGGGACCATGCTGGCAATCTCCTGTCTCATCAGCTATTGGCTCATCACGAGCATCCTTGCGCGTGAGTATTCTGTATCTCACGACAATGACCTGCTCGGAGGTATGTGGGCAGTAGTAGCGACAATCTTTGTGTTTCGACACAGAGCTCTCCAGAGCGGTCGCGCGGCGATATCGCGGACGCTGGCGACATTCCTTAGTTTCGCACTCTGCTTCTTATACTTTCTCATTTTCCCGTTCAATGTCTTCGGGATGGCCGCGGTTATCTGGATCGGCACCGTCATTTTGGGTCTGATTGGCCTTTCCGAGGACATCGTTACAACGGCCATTACGACTGCCGTAGTGTTTGTTGTTGCCGGAATAAGTAAGGGCCCAGCCTGGATACAACCCATTCTCCGACTTGTCGACACCTCCGTTGGCATCATAGTCGGGCTTCTTGCTTCACGGGTGGGGATACTTCTCGGACAGGAAGGAGAATAGAAATGACCTCTCCGATTTCAGTCACAAACAGTTCGACCATTCAGAAAAGACTAAGAGTTGGTCTCTTCATTCCCTGCTATATCGACATGATCTTCCCAGAAGTGGGAATTGCTACCCTGCAGCTTCTAGAGAGATTCGGGCTCGATGTGCACTTCCCGCTCAACCAAACCTGCTGCGGACAGCCTATGTCGAATAGCGGCGATGAGGCCAATGCCGCTGCTGCCGAGAATCTCTTTGTTCGGAACTTTAGGAGCTATGACTACATCGTCGGCCCGGCAGGTAGCTGCGTCAAACAGGTCAGATGCCATTTCGATACCATCGAACAGACAGATGATGTTAGGCACGTTCGGCAACATACGTATGAGTTAGTGGAGTTCCTCCACGATATTTTGCAAGTCGACTCCTTCCCATGGGCGGAGTTTCGACAGTCCGTCGCTTTGCACAATAGCTGCAGCTCCATCCGGGGCCTCGGAATCGCGAAGCCATCCGAAATCATGGGGGAACCATTCGACAAAACAGCATCGCTGCTTTCTAAAGTCAAGGGCCTAGTCATTGTTCCCGTAGATCGGCCGGATGATTGTTGTGGATTTGGAGGCACGTTCTGCATAACGGATGAGGCTGTCTCAGCAAGGATGGGCCTGGATAAGGTTCATGATCATCTTCGGCACGGGGCCGAATACGTAGTCTCGCCTGACATGTCGTGCCTGATGCACCAGCAAGGAATCGCGCGGCGCGCCGATCTGGATCTCAAATACATTCACGTCGCCCAAGTCTTAAACGGTGGCCCATTTTAAGAGGAGATCCTGCCATGAGTAACGCGAAAAAAGCTGAGCCCGCAGCGGCAGCTGAGCTATTTATCCTCCATGATCAAGTGCATGAACCGATGCACGATCGCTTCTTGTGGACAACAATGCAGCGGCGCGACGCGCAGGCAGCAGCCCTCCCGGAATGGGAGGAACTGCGCGAGCTTGCCTCGAAGATCAAGGAACATACTCTCACTCACCTCGATCATTACCTCGAAGAGTTCGAGGCCAATGCCACAAAGCGCGGCGCGCATGTGCACTGGGCTATGGATGCCGCCGAACACAACGCGATCGTGTACTCGATTCTCGAGAGTCACGGAGTGAAGGAACTGATCAAGAGCAAGTCCATGCTCCAGGAAGAGTGTCAGATGACACCATTCCTCGAAAACCGCGGAATCAAAGTCATCGAGTCCGATCTGGGTGAGCGAATCCAGCAACTCGACGATCAGCCGCCCAGCCACATTGTGTTTCCCGCAATCCACAAAACGCGCCAGGACGTAGCTCAATTGTTCGCACGCAAGATAGGCACGGATCCAAATAATGATGATCCGCATTTCTTGACCGAGGTCATGCGAAACAACGCTCGTCCGAGATTTCTATCCGCGGGAGCGGGCATGACAGGCGGAAATTTCGCCATCGCCGAAACGGGAACCTTCATGGTTTGCACCAATGAAGGGAATGCAGACATTGGTGCGTCCGTGCCCCGCTGCACATCGCGAGCATTGGCATCGAGAAGATGATTCCGCGGGTGGAAGATATGGGCGTCTTCTTGAGGTTGCTTGCTCGTAGCGCGGAAGGAGAGCCGCTCACCCAATATTCTTCTCATTTCAGTGGACCCCGCAAAGGTGGTGAGCTTCACATTGTTCTGGTCGATAACGGACGGAGCCGACGGCTTGGCATGCCCGATTTCTGGCATTCATTGAAGTGCATCCGCTGCGGAGCCTGCATGAACACCTGTCCGGTCTATCGTCGCAGCGGCGGTTTGTCCTACGGTGCCACTTATTCCGGACCAATCGGCGTAATCCTCGATCCTACTTTCGACGAGTTCAAGTACAGTGAGCTTCCGTTTCACTCCACTTTATGTGGATCGTGTTCGGACGTCTGCCCCGTGAAGATCGATATAAGCGATCAGATTTTCAAGTGGCGTAGGGTGATGGCGAAAAAGGGATATCTTCCATTGGTAAAACGCCTGGCATTTGCGGCAGCCGGTCACGCCTTCGGACATCCGGAAGAATTCCGCCTGATAGAAGAAGTAGGTGCTCCCGCGCTGGACTATGCTCCGGACTTCCTGTTGTACAACCACTCATTGAATCCATGGGGACGCGAGCGGCAGCTCCCTGAACCAGCAAAGCAGACTTTCCGCGAGTGGTATCTCGCAAATCGGAGTGAGCATGGAAACGACTAGGAGTCGCGCAGCAATTCTGAATGCGATCCGATACAGCAACCTCTTTCTCTCTAAGCAAGAGGTAGAGCTTCCTCAGATCCCGGTCTTTCATCGAGCAGACAACCCTCTCAAACCGGAGTTTGAAGTACATCTCCAAAAAGCCGGAGGAGCCGCTCACGATGTTGGTAGTGTGGCGGTGGCCGAGGCGACGTTGAAGGCGCTTCATCCAGGAGCGAAGGTGATTTGCTCCGCCGTACCGGAGATCATCGGCACGCGTAGAGCAAGCGAAGTTAACGATCCACACGAACTCGCCGACGTCGATGTGGGGATCGTTCGCGCGCAATTCGGCGTGGCGGAGAGTGGCGCCGTCTGGCTGACGCAGGAAGACCTTATTGTCGATGCTCTAGGCTTCCTTTCGCAACACCTCATTGTTCTTCTAGATCCGAATGAGATCGTGCCGGATATGCACGCAGCTTACTGTCGCGTCCGACTCAATGAAACAGCATTCGGGTGTTTCATGATGGGGCCGTCTGCAACCGCGGATGTGGAGGCCACTCTGGTGCACGGCGCTCAGGGCGCTCGTTCTTTAAACATATTCTTCTTATCGCCTGTGCAAACGGCTGACTGAACGCTAGCGACGTTAGTGGATCAAACATGGAAACACGAGCTGATCGGAAGCGCGGCATTTCTGGCATCTTCGATGAAGATGCCGCTGACCGTGATCGTTCTGATCTTCGAGTTTACCCGTGTCGGGCACGACTTTCTGATCCCGATTTCGCTCGCTGTTACCGGATCAGTCTCGGCGTTTCATCTCTGTGTGGAACGCAAAACACAACCCACCTGGAGAGCGCACCATGAAGATATCCCGATTGGCACCCGAGATCCAGTTCTGAATAGAGTAAGGACTGCTACGCGATTCTTTAGTGCATAAGATTGCACGTCGCTCCGCACGCCCATGAATAGGAGAAGAGCGAAATGGACAATTTCATAGCGGCAAGATCCCAGATGGCGATGTCGCTCGCGTTCCACATCATCTTTGCAACGATTGGTGTTTCGTTGCCCTTGATGATGACTATCTCCGAATGGCGGTGGAGGTCGACTGGCGATCCGGCCTACCTCTTACTGGCAAAGCGCTGGGCGAAGGGGACAACCATTCTCTTCGCAGTCGGCGCTGTCTCCGGTACTGTCTTGTCCTTCGAACTCGGACTCTTATGGCCGAGGTTCATGCAGTATGCAGGTTCAGTCATAGGCATGCCGTTTTCGCTCGAAGGTTTCGCCTTCTTTACCGAAGCGATCTTTCTTGGAATCTACCTGTATGGCTGGAACCGAGTGCCAGGGTGACTTCACCTTGCCTCGGGCATCATTGTCGCGGTCAGTGGCGTCCTCTCGGCGATATTTGTCACGCTGGTGAACGGCTGGATGAATACACCGGCAGGCTTCGACATCGTGGCTGGAAATTTCGAGAACATCCATCCGCTTGTTGCAATGCTGAATCCGGCAGGAGTTCCAGAAGCCGTGCACATGGTCCTGGCGGCGTATACCGCAGCGGGCTTTGCGACAGCCGGTATCCATGGGTGGCTTCTCCTGCGCCGCGGAAGGAATCGATTCGATGAGGCAGCCATCGGAATCGCACTGCTGGTTGGAGGTGTGGCCGTAATCCTTCAGAGCGTGAGCGGAGATGCGCTAGCCCGCATGGTAGCGGACAAGCAACCGATGAAGCTGGCTAGCTTGGAGGGTCAGTTCCACACCGAAATTGGCGCACCGCTGCGCATCGGTGGGATTCCCTTTCCGGAGGAACGCGAGACAAAGTATGCCATTGAAATTCCGCATGGGCTGAGCCTGTTGGGGTTTCATAAATACAACGCGCTGATCAAAGGACTCGACCAGGAGCCACAGGCCGACTGGCCAAATGTGCGGATTGTTCACATCTGTTTTCAGATCATGGTCGGTTGCGGCAGCCTTTTATCTCTCTTCGCTCTTGCGTCAAGCTGGATTTCCTGGAAGAAACGCCCTCTGCACACACTCTTTCTGAAGGCGCTCGTTCTCGTCAGCCCACTTGGTTTTGTAGCTCTGGAAGCAGGATGGATCGTGACGGAGTTGGGTCGTCAGCCCTGGATCATCTATCACCTCATGCGCACGAAAGATGCAGTGACTTCGATGCCGAACGTGACGCTCACCCTCTCGGTGATGATAGCGGTGTACGTGATTCTCGGAATTGTCGTTGTTTGGCTATTGAGCCGGCACGTGATCGCAGCGCCGGAGACGAAGCAAATCGAACATCCGGAGGTTCTCGTATGAACGCATGTGTAATCCTAGCGGCGATCATGCTGATCTCGCTGGTGATCTACTCACTGCTCGGCGGAGCTGACTATGGCGCGGGCTTTTGGGATCTAGTCTGCTCTGGACCGCGAAAGCAGGGTCAGCGCGACTTGATTGCGCAGGCGATCCAGCCTGTATGGGAGCAGTGGCATCGCCGCTGCTTGCCAACGTGTACCTGCATTACGTCTTCGATCTATGGGCTGATGTCTGGCGCAGGAAAGTGGCGAGTGGCGACGTTATCGTCGTCCGTTACGCTGACGATCTTGTGGTGGGTTTTCAGCACCGGATGGATGCCGAGCGGTTCCTGCCGGAGTTCCAGGAACGGCTGGCGAAGTTCGGCTTGGATTTACATCCTGACAAGACACGACTGATCGAGTTCGGGCGGTTCGCCGCTCGCGACCGGAAGCTGCGTGGAGAGAGGAAACCGGAGACCTTCACGTTCCTGGGCTTCACCCACTACTGTGGGCAACGCCACAAGAGCGGGACCTTCACCGTAGGTCGGATCACTGCGAAAAAGCGAATGGTTGCGAAGCTCAAGGCATCAAGGTCGAGCTTCAATGCCGGAGGCATGATCGCGTGGCCGAAGTCGGGGGATGGCTTCGGAAGGTCGTGCTGGGCTACTACCAATACCATGCAGTTCCTGGGAACACGACACAGCTACGCATCTTCAAGCTTCGCGTGTGCAGGCTATGGCAGAGTGTTCTGGTCCGCCGCAGCCAGCGCGCAGAGATGCGTTGGGAACGTCTCACTCCAGTCTTGAACCGGTGGATTCCTCCGCCCCGCGTTCTGCACCCCTATCCTGATGCACGCTTCTACGCCACTCATCCTTCGTAAGAGCCGTATGCGTAGACGCGCTCGTACGGATCTGTGCGGGGGCGATCAGCAATGGTCGTCCCTACCGCGACAGTTATCCCTAGCGCCCCCAAAGTCGGGTTATCGGCAACTTCGTTGACGTTTCCCATAACTCCGTTTCACGAACGCGGATCATCCGGGTGGAAGCACTCAGTGGAGCTGAACGATGACCGCGTCGAGTGAGGGCACAGGATCTGCGGAGACATGACAAGCGGACAATAAAAGAAATTGCGGTCACGGGCCCGTCATGGAGCCGAGCCGCCACAAGCACTTGTAATGTTTTTGAGATTCCAGATCGCTACATCCGTACCACCGTCCACCATCGCCGCAGCTAGCCAGCGGCCATCAGAACTGATTGCGGCGGTGCCATTGCCGAGACCTTCCTTGTGGCAATACTGTTTTCCACTGGTATCCCAAACACCGAAGCCGCCACCCGTGTAGGTGAAAACCAAAGTCCCGTCTTGATTGAATGCGGCAAAATTCGTGTACCCCGATCCCACCTTTGCAACGTCTTCTCCCGAACTGACATGGATAAGGCGGGCACTGTTCGGGCCTCCTACAATTGCGAGGTCTTTCTCGGGGAAAGCAGCAATTTGCGTGACGTAGTCGGGGCCATTCGGCACATCGCTAACCTTGCTCCAATCGTTCGTACTCCATGCAATCAAGTGTTTTCCGTTGCCGCCAACAAAGACCGTCCCGTCCCGTGAGAACTGCCCCTGCTGCGTGCTTGTGAGAGTGGCTACCAACTGGCCGGAGGAAACACCGAAAACCAAATCATTTTCACCGTTTGAGGAGACCTCCAACTGGCTTCCCGCAGCATTGAACTCCAACTTCTTGATCATTCGCTGAACGCCTGGAGTTGAGGTTGTGATGGACCACGGAATTCTCCTGATCAGTTTGCCCGTCGCCGCGTCGCAAATCTCGATTCCGTTTCCATCCTTCGCAAGCAGGCGACCATCCGGACTCAATGCAACCGTGGTGCCTCCGTCTAATGAGAAAAGCTTTGTTCGCTTTTCAATGTCCCACACGTCTACATGCCCGGGCGTACTTCCAACCGCTAACATCTTTCCGTCGCCACTGAACGACAGGCTTCCAACTTGAGTCATGGGTGCGCCTCCATATACCGCGAAGGAGCCTTTAGTTCCTCCCTTGCCGTCGCTTTCCATTGGTCCCAGCACGACCCTACCTTTCTGTGGTTTCACGCCGTGGTCGCGGAGCGTGAAGTCCGAATCGGGGAACGAGTTGATGGCGGGTGGCCCCACAGGCTTCTCCTGCGCTATTACAAGAAGGGACGAAAATAAGGCCATGATGCAGATCGCTCGACTCATGAATAGAAATTACCCTTTCAGACGATCTTTTATGAAGCGCCCGTAAAGTCAGGCGGGCTCAACCGGTCGATGCAACACTATCTAATCAGCTGATCCACAGATGCTTACTCTGAAGAATCGATCTGTTTGGCTGATGTGGCCAAACCTAGCCAGGGTGAGGTTCCGGCTGATCTAACTCTAGCCAGCGCATTTAGCTTTTGTTTTCAATGAATGCGGGTCTGAGCTGAGTGTTGCGTCGACCCATTGAGACCACCCATGTTTTCGGCAAGTTCGTTCAAGTTTCCGATACTGCTCTTGATTAAGCAGAATTTATCAGCGAAGGAACGTTGAGTAGGCCGGTACTGGAATACCGAACTGAGCCAGCAGCCCCTGAAGTTTTTCGGTGATGAGGGGTGTCTCGAAGTCGAAGGACTTCCCGGCGACTACTTCTACGGGCTTCCCGAACACAGCTAACGCTTGCACCAAATCTGGATTTTCCAGCAACGCCTGACCGGCTCTTCTCCGGAACTCATTTGCGAAAAGAAGATTCTCGAATGCGAGCACACGATAATGCCCGGGCAGGATTCCATGGAACGATGCCGTATACAAAGTCCCCGTCTCCCTGCCCTGCTTTATCGGAAATTGCGGATTGGGAGACGCCATGGGATCAGGGATCAGGAGAGCAGAATAGGCGGGTGCCCCGACGAAATTCGCGCATAGATCTCGGAAGGAGTCGATTGGCGGGTTTGAGGGTGCGCTGTGAACGCTTCCCTGACTCGTCACCGTGGTGACGTCAACGACCATATGAGCAACCTGGCCATAGGACAAACGGATGTCGTCTGGGCTCACTTCGTTTCCGTCGATAGTGATCTTTCTAATGGCATAGTCAGGCCAAAAATAGTTGAAGAGAAAGGAATGAGATTCGGTTCCGAGAGCAGGAAGCGAAAAGTGCCCTTGTTCGTCGAGTTTAGCGCTGTCCGGCGGTTGGCCGTGTTGGGAGCTCATCAACCATGGCGACCAGTCTTTCCAATCAGCGAGCGCCGCAGAGTCGCAGGGAGTTTAAGGACGTGCCTGCTCAGCGCGGCGACGACTGTCTCTGTATCTTTACTGGGCACTTTGATGAGCATGACGAAACGCGAGTGTCGTTCTACCAGGGTTGCGATGTGAGTGTTTTTGCTGCCTGCGAGCAGATCGCCCTCCCAGTGACCGGGAACAGCGCGATCCTCAACCTCCGCAGGTCTTTCCCGGATGGAGATGGCATCGACGATCTGACCCTGGGATTTTCCGTCAGCCCGCGAGTGCCGTGAGCGACGTATAAGCCGTTTGGACCTGAGGTGCTGAACCAGCTCTTTTTCAGCACTCCACGGGCCTGGATGAATAAGCTGCGGTAGATGGTTTCGTGAGACATGCGCATGCTCTCGTTCCTGGGATAGCTTACCTTCAACCACTTCGAGATCTGTTCCGGCGACCAGTCCAGGATCAGTTTACTGGCCACGATCGTCCGCAGTTCCTCATGGTTAGCCAGAAGACACGCCTTAGGTCGCAGAGCTGACTCCCAGGCCTGACGATCAGCTTCACTGGCTCGATAGAGTGGCCGCCCGCCGTGACGCGCCACCTCCCGGCTCACCGTCGACACAGGCCGTTGCAGCCCGCTGGCTGTCTCCCGAATCGACGAACCGGATGCGATTCCACGTGAGATGTCTTCCCGCTCGGCCAACGTCAGCGTCCGCGGTGAACGCCGACGAGCAGCAGGAACGATCCCGCCGCGCTGCGTCAACAGGAACCGAATAGAACCATGCCCCTTGCCCAAGGCACGCCCAATCTCATGCAATGACTCGCCAGCCTTCCAGCGCCGCCACATCTCGATCCGCTGTTCAGTGGAAAGTCTGTTTCGTTTCCCTTGTGCCATAAACACCACCTTTAGAAAAAAGAATTCATATCAGATGGTGTTGCATTGACCGGTTGAGACCACCCACCTTTTCGGCAAGTTCACTCTGTAGCGGTCGTAGTTTCCCAAAACCAGATTCGGGGGAATCGCACGCTATCGATCCGAGCAGGGAGTCTAAGAATTGGTTGGCTATAATCTCGCAATGTATGCGCGGCTTATGATCTCGAGGGACTACAAGACTTACAAAGTGCGAGTAGTTGCTCCGGGTCCACCTCGGCGAATTTGGTTGGGCGTTTACGAGAGCAAGTCACTGTGTGTATCGGAACTCACGGAACTCGGACTAATCACCTCAATGGACGCAAAAGAGATAATAATTGACGAATTTGATTTGAGAGGCTGTTTCTTTGTACTTGAAGTTGATACAGAGGCGGAGTTCCTCCAGGCACAAGGCTTCGCGGAGCAAGTCCAACGGCGAAGCATTCCGAGCGAACAAGCTGCGTCGCGCAAACCAATTCGAAGTAAGAAGAGGGTAGAAGGTTCGGTCACTAACGGAGACTGACCTGTCTCATCATGATTTCAAAAACGTTTGATGAGGTAGGGCAATCCTGGAAGTAATCCCGTAGTGCCCGCAACGTCGTGCCAGCTCAACCGGTCGATGCAACACTATTCCCCGGACCATCTCTCGTTATGGATCCGCCAGATATGGTCTACCTACTTTTTCAACCGATGTACCTCCACGCGCGGCGCTACCGGTCGCACCCATGGATGCGCGTAAGGATGAACGTATCCAACTCGGTCGACCCACGCTCGAGTCCATGGACGGCGATCGATCAGGATGGTGTGTGAAGGCCAGAGAAATCCTGAGCCAAGCCACCATCCCCATCCACCGAATACCGCACCAATGGTGATTCCCGGGCCGAAGTGGATTGCGCCCGCAATCGCGAAGCCAGGCCGCGGTGGCGCGAAGACCACGAGAGGGTCGTAATACGGAACGTAAACCACATTTGGATCGACGGGAACGATCTGGATATACCCTCCGGTCGCGATGACATTGATGTAGCTATTCGGTGCCAGATAACCGTAGCTCCTGGCACGCTGGCGCATCCGCTGCACGGCATCCATAACCTCCGCGTCCTGCGTCAGGACCGCATTACCGAGTTGCTCCGTCCATGCCGGGTCCCGTGCCATCATGTCCAGAACCGAAGGGAAGGGCAACAAGGCCAGGATGCTGGGGTCCCACTGCAAATGGTCCGCCTGCATGGCCTGAGCCAGCGCATCCCCTTTCAGATAGCTGTGCTGATCTGCCCAGGATGCTGCTTCAGGAATCTCGCTCCAGTAGGTCGAAGCAGTGAGCATATTTGCCAGGAGGGGATCAGGATACAGTGCGATGCGCTCCACGAGTTGATCCAGCTGGGTCGGACTCAGTGCTACCGGCTGTGCAAACGATACTAGGGGCTGCCCCCAAGTATCAGGATCAGGCACACCAGGAGCAGCAGGCGGATTGAACCCCATCTCTCGATCCATGGTTCGAGATGACCAGAGCAATGTGGGAGAGATGCATAAGATGCATGCGCTTTATCTGGACGCCCATGGTGGGACCCGCCCGGGCTCTTGCGGAGAAGCATGCTGACAAATTGTTGAGGTGTTCGAGTCCGTACCTGACCTTAGCGTTGTTCATGGTCTCTCCCTTCGTTGAAGCCTGAATTCGTGAGAACAAATCATGCGGTTGAGCCCGGTTTTTGCCCGCCAGGTATCGCGATGGTCACTCCTGCAACACATCTTCCTCCAACGGGGTGCGCAATTGGCGACGAGCCAAAATACAATTCCGAGCGCGAGGGCGGCTCCGGCCAAGGCTGCGACCACAGTCGGAGTGGTCTGATAGAGATCGAGGATGATGAACCTGCGAACCAGTGCGAGCAGAGCGATCAACACTACGGCGCGTACCTGGACGATGGCGCGGCGATGATGCCTGACGACCAGCAGCGTGTGCTTGAATTCGAGAGCGATCAGCACCGTGAGCACCATGCCAAAGAGACCCTGAAATGCCTGGGAATCGGCAGGGTTTACCGCATGGGTTTCGACCAGGCTTAGTGTGTGCAGCAGCAATTGCCAGGCGGCGAGCGCTACGATGATGGCTATCACCAGCGTGAGTACCGAGACGACCGTCTGCTCAAATCGCTCATAGAGCGACAGGGTTTTCCATTTTGAGCGCAGGTCCATGAACTCAGATGTCAGAGTAAGTATTTTGTTCGTCACCGATCGTCCGCCTTTCAACGACACTGGATTAGTACCGATATGTCTTAAGTGCCGTATCTGGCCCGCCCATTGTGGCGCTGGTTTTGTCACCGCTTCTGTGCGGGCGGTTCGGATACAGCGACTTGAAGGGAGCCGCTGGAGTTTGCGGGGGATGCGGTCAGGCTATGGGAGTTGAATCTACTTTCGCCTGCAACATGCTGAAGGAAGATGAGTTAGAAAAAATAGGCCAAAGTCGATTCAGAACGATTCGGCAGCCCCATGATGTCCGGAGTATCGCACGCGCAGCATCCGCCGCGCCAGCGGCTTAGTTGTGTGCCGGGCATGTTCGACAGCTTGGAGGTGCAAGTCCTCTACCCGACCTGATGGAGGTATGGGTTAGCAATGACGCAAGGGCTATTGGGCTCCTCTGAAATATCCGCTGCAACAAGCCACACGCGGTTAGCTGGTTCGTCAGACTTTCTATCGTTGCTGAGACTGACGTGAGCTCCGAGCCAGCCGCTGCCTTCGAGCGAAGCACGCGCAACCTGGCGATCGTTGATAGAAAGTGAAAGACGCATGCTTCAAATTCTACGTCCGGTTCGTGCCATCGTTCCTCGAAAGTCGCATTTTGGGCAAGTTCGATTGAAGTTGCCGCAATGTATGGTCCGCCGTCTGACTGCAAGGGAAAAGTTGGTGGATGAAGAAAGTCTGCGTCAATGTATCCGACCTGTTGTGTGGAGAGGTGTCTCCTGGCCATGATGAGATACGCCGCGTACCTGTCCTTCGAAACCCCTCGGCCGTGTAAGGGCCATTTGAGCAAACAGGCTTCAGGTGCGCCGTTTTGACTGTTCTTTCATCCTTACTTGTCCGGTGCAGACCTCGGTGGGAGAACTTGATCTTGATGGTTACTCTTGCCTACGCAGCAGCTGGCTCTTGAACTGCCCGATAGTCCTGGCCACTCGATAGCACCGCCCATGCGATCCGCGCGAGCTTGTTGGCTGCCGCGACGATGAGCACGTTGCGTGGGGCTCTCGTTTCAAGAGCCGTCATCCACGCTCCCATGGGAATCCGCTCTCGCTTGCAGCGTAAGACCACGGCGCGTGCTCCATGGATGAGGATCTTGCGTAAGTAGCGATTGCCTCGCTTACTGATGCCGTAGAGCTTTGCTTTGCCGCCAGTCGAGTACTGCTTCGGCACCAGTCCCATCCAGGCGGCGAACTCTCGCCCCTTGTGGAACGCAGCGCCGTTGCCGATCGAAGCCACGATCGCTGTTGCGACCAAAGGGCCGATGCCTGGGATCTGCCTGAGCCGTAGGCATGCCGCATCACTGGAAGCGATCAGCTCCACTTCATGGTTCAGATCGACCACCTGCTGCTCAAGATCCTTCCACTCGTTCCAAAGCAGAGCGAGCAGGTTACGCATCCGCGGAGTGAGATCTTCTTCGGCGTTCTCAAGGATCTCAGGCATACGCTCGCGCAGCTTGGCCGGGCTCTTCGCGAACACTAGGCCGCGCTCCAGCAGGAAGGCACGCAACTGGTTGATCACGGACGTTCGTCGTGTGATCAAGCGGTCGCGCACACGATGCAGCGCCTGCAGATCGAGCTGGTCATCTGTCTTGATCGGCACGAAACGCATGTTCTGTCGATCGACAGCCTCCGCGATAGCTTCTGCATCCAGGAAGTCGTTCTTGTTGGACTTCACAAATGGCCTCACGAACTGAGCCGGAATGAGCTTCACGTCATGGCCCTGTTCACGCAGAGCACGACCAAGAAAGTGCGCTCCGGCACATGCCTCCAAGCCGATCAGCGAGCTCTGCAGGTTCGCCGTGAACGTGATCAGCTGCTTCTGGGTGAACTTCTTCTTCAGCAGCACCTTGCCGTTATCGCCGAGCGCCACCAGGTGAAAGGTCGTCTTGCCAAGGTCAATCCCTACCGAACGAATCTGCATATCGATGATCCTCCTTGAACCTGCCTACAAGATCTTCCACCCTACGGTGAAGTTCAAGCGGCGGACCATCTCAGTAACCCCTGCCAGCTCAACCGGTCGATGCAACACTATCTGATCAGCTGATCCACAAATGCTTATCCTGAAGAATCGATCTGTTTGGCTGATATGGCCAAAACCTAGCTAGGGTAAGGTTCCGGCTGATCTAATCCTAGCCAGCGCATTTAGCTTTTGTTTTCAATGAATGTGGGTCTGAGCTGAGTGTTGGTCAGCCCATTACAATAGACTCCGTTACAGTTCGAGTTGATGGTTTGCACCCTGTCAATGCTCAGTTAAAGTCGAATCCTCCCCAGCTGTCCGTCGTCAACTATTCGGCCCAGGACACGATCACATCTGCGGTGTCAGCCATCCCTCTGCGTTGACAGGAAAAATTGCGGGGTTCATACTCCAGGGCTGTAGTGAGATGTCCCTTACTTTCCCGGGTTCAGTTGAATCGATCGGTACGAAGGTTAGAGGCTATCCGGTGAATTGACGCGTGAGGATCTGTCCGGTCTTTGGGAAAAGCAGTGACTCGCAACGAGTGACTAGGGCTATAGGCAACCCCGTGAGGTTGCCGACCTGAATTTGCACTGGGCCTGCATGGGACCTGAATTTGGGCTCGTTTCGAAAAAATAATTTCTGGAGTATATGAGATGACGCGCATATCTACTGCTTTGTCGTTGTTAGCAGGCGCGCTGGTGACGGTAGCAGCCGCCGCGCAGCAATTCCCTCAATTTCCTCAACTGAATGGCATACAGGATATTTCCCAGCTGGATCTGGACAAGCTGGATCTGAGCGGCATTGTGATCCCCATTCCACAGATAAATTTTGGCAACCCGCCGCCCGAGTTCGTGGGCAGTCCTGCGATTGCCAATCCATTCCCGGCAAAGCCTGTGCCGCAGAGTCCGTTTATGGCGCCCAACGGCCTTAGCGGGGTACACCTGGACGCATACCAGAGCGATACGTACCCATTTGGAGGGCCCCTTGGTCGTTCACTGGAGGTGACGTCGACGTTTCGGGCAGGTCTTTGCGGTACGGTGACCTTCGACTCGAAGGGTCGGATCATCGTGGTCTGCGTTGGGCGAAGGCCGATTGTTTATCTGATGGATCCAGTGACGCTAAGGGTGATGTCGAGATTGTTGATGCCGGTCGCCAGCGCCGGCGACACGCCTGATACGTTTGGCGCGGGCGGCTACTTTTTCCTGGATCAGCTGAGCCGGGCAGTGATTCCAACGCGAACGAATGATCTTTGGAGGGTTAAGGTCGTTGAAAGTTTTCTTGGGCCGAGGCTGGAGAAGGACCATACCTGTGAGGACGATCTTCCAGCGGCGATTCCAACGGACCAGTCGATTCTCTCGACGTTTCCTGACTCGCATGGATTGCTCTGGTTTACGACGAGCGGAGGAAACGATCCCAAGACGGAGCCAGCGATGGTAGGGACTGTTGTGTCGAGTCCGACGGTGGCAACATCATGCACGGTCAAGCTAGCAAAGCTGCCCAGCGGTGAGATTATCCGGAAGTCGTTTGGGGTCGATCCTGATCCGGCGCGCGGCGGCGTCTTTGTCGTGTCCGACAAGCATCTGTACCGGTATGACGCGATGGCGGATGGAACTCCGGGTGAGACGTGGAGTGCGAATTACGATTTCGGAACAAGGATCAAGCCGGGGCAGCTCTATCAGGGATCGGGGACGACACCGACGTTGATGGGAACGGACTATGTTGCGATCGGGGACAATGCGGACCCAAGGATGCATGTGGTTGTGTTCAAGCGAACGGCGGCGCCTGTTGTTGACCGACAGGTGTGCGCGGAGGAGGTTTTCCCACCGATCTTCGGCGACTCCTTTAACTCGTTGATCGCGACGGATACGAGCATCAGCGTCGAGAACAACTACGGCTACGATCTGCAGCGAACGCTCTTCGGCCTCACGACGGTGCCGGGTATTACGAGGGTCGATCTGGACAGCGGCGGGACCGGATGCCACACGGTTTGGGAGAACAAGACGCTGAGCGTGCCGAATGTGGTATCGCAGGCTTCGCTGGCGAATGGTCTGGAATACACCTATACGAAGCAGGGCGATCTTGGGCTTACCGACGCGTGGTACTTCACCGCTGTTGACATGCGGACGGGCGAACTGGTGTATAAGCAGCTGGCGGGAACGGGTGTTTTGTTCGATAGCCACTACTCGTCGGTTTATCTTGGGCCGGATGGCAAGACAGCGTATGTTGGAGTGCTCGGAGGGTTGGTGAGAATTCACGACAGGCGCTGAGAGTTTGTCGGCAACGGTATTCGATACCAGCGAGGAAGGAATCGAAAGGCTGACTCGCAACGAACTTGCAGGGTGTGGACGTCGATACTGTGCAGGTCGTGACTGGTGCCTCTGAGGCACTGCTGGTTCTCATGTGGCTGGCGGCGGAGCCAGGCGCCAACGTAATCCTGCCCCAACCAGGCTTTCCGACCTTCTCGGCGCTGCCCGAGTCCCTCCAGATCGAGACCCGCTACTATCCCGTTCGCAAGGAGAATGGGTTTGTCATCGATATCGAAGAGATCAAGAAACTCACAGATAGAAACACGAAGCTGGTGCTAATCAATAGTCCGCACAATCCCACCGGCGCCACGATAAGCGATGCGGACCTGGACATCCTGCACGAGCACACGTCATCACGCGGAATTCAACTCATCAGCGACGAGGTCTATCATCCTATCTATCATGGACAACCGACACGATCGGCCTCCCGTCTGCCCTACGCCACGGTCATCCATGATTTCTCCAAGGCTTTTCCCTTATCCGGCGTCCGAACTGGATGGATGATTGAGCACGACCCCGAGCGCCGCAGGCGCTACTGGACTGCACGCTCCTATTTTTCCATCACCAACAACTCTGCTGGAGAGATGCTGGCGGAGATCGCAATGAGACATCGCGATACCGTGCTTGGGAAGACGCAGCAGGTCGCTGCCGAAAACCTTCGCCAGCTTGATGCCTTCATGTCCGAGCACCGCGAAACGATTGGCTGGGTTCCTCCTCGTGGCGGAATGACTGCATTTCCCTGGCTGCTAAGCGGAGAAAACAGCCGCGCCTTTTGCCAGGCCGCTGCGGAGCGGGGCATCCTGCTCGCACCTGGGGATTGTTTCGAAGAGCCATCGCATTTCCGCTTTGGCTTCGCAGCAGTCGGCGAGAAACTTCCCGACGCGCTGAACCGGCTTGGGGAGCTCATCACGAGTTGGTCGGCAGCGAACATGACAAGGGCATAACGCAATGGGCTGTGAAACGTAATAGCGCTCACCGTTTTTGGCCAGCCTGAGTAAAGGCGAGACGCGAGATGAACGCGCTTCGCTTCAATCCATTTCCGTTTTCATGGGACTCGATTCTCAACGAGTGATAAATCGCCAAGGCACTCAGCGAACCCGATTGTGGCTTTGTTGGTGAGTAACGGGCAACCCGCACCTTACCCGTCGTTGGCCGTTCGGGCGCGTAACGGAAGGGTTGCCGACAAACCAGAAATCACGCGTCAGAAGTGAGGCTGAAGGACGGAGAGATGTCGGTCACAGAGTGTGCCAGATATTCGCTTCTCGCTAATCTTGACAGACATCCGTGAAGCGCCGTATGGCCCCACCACCGCATTCTGGATTCATGGACATTTGAAGCCTCCATGGGGACCTCCCTTGATACTATGGTCGCCAAGTCATCGAGTTGATCCAAAGGAGCAAGGAGCATGCAAATTACGGCGGAGCAAGCGGATCGAGTCATGAAGGCTTCCATACTAAAGGCGCGCGAGCTCGGAATTTCAGTTTGCATCGCAATTCTTGATTCGGGAGGCCACCTGAAAGCATTTCATCGTATGGATGGAGCTTGGCTTGGTGTGATCGATGTGGCCATTAAGAAAGCGAAGACATCGGCCCTATTCGAAATGGAAACGCAGACGCTTGACAATTACAGTAAAGCAGGGGCAGATGCACATGGAATTGAGCTCACCAATGGCAACCTCGTAACGTTTGCCGGTGGAATTCCCTTAAGGACGTCGATGGACAAATCATCGGTAGCATCGGCGTATCTGGAGGCCAGGTGGCTCAAGATTATGCAGTCGCCCAAAGCGGTGAATCAGCATTGAAGGCCTAGCTAAAAGAAAAGGGGATATCACTCACATGCAGGAAATACTGATTACCGGAGCAGGCTCCGGATTTGGTGAAGGAACCGCTCTCGGATTGGCGCAAAAAGGGCACAGCGTAATAGCAGCTGTTCAGAGCTGGCCACAAGTGACAGCTCTGCGGGAGAAGGCTCGCTCGCTCAGCCTCGAAACACTAAGAGTCGAGAAGCTCGACCTGCTCGACTCTTATGATGTGGCGCACGCCCTCAAATTCAAGTTTGAAATTCTGGTGAATAACGCCGGCATCGGTGAGGGGGACCCATGTCTGAAATCCCCGTTGATCTGGTGCGGAAGAATTTTGAAACAAATGTCTTTGCGGCTTTGGATTTTACACAGCGCGTGGTGAGGAATTGGGTAGCCACGGGTATTCACGGAAAGGTGGTATTCGTCTCCTCAGCTGTTGGCCTTCTCACGGTCCCGCCAATTCCCGCATATGCCGCGAGCAAACACGCCGTGCAATCGATCGCGGAAGCGATGTACGAGGAGCTGAAACCCTTCGGAATTCAGGTCCAAACGATCAATCCCGGCCCCTACCTTACCGGTTTCAACGAGACTGTGGTGGAAGCCGGTCTACGCTGGCTCAGCGATGACGTGAACTTTATCAAGCGCGAAGCCTTTCAGAAAGTGGTCGACGGGCTGCTCGGCAAACCAGAGGGGAGACTCGATCCAAAGGACATGATCGCAAAGATGGTTGAAGTGATCCCTTCCCGCGAAGGAAAGTTTCTCAATATTTTTCCTCCTGAGACGGAAGACTGGGTCAAAAGTTACCAGCAGCAACTCTACGATCGCACTATCTAGCAGGCAATTGTCGGCGAACGATGACGATCAAGCTTACGTTATCGTTCGCGGTATGCTATCGAGGGAGATGCTATGAAGAAGATCGCGGCGCCCATTCCTTTTGCTGGTTCCCAGATCGACCAACCGCGTCATGTCTGCGCTTTCTTCCACAGCCCTGACGAAGAGTACCGGGTCTTGCTCCCATTCATAAAAGACGGATTCCAGTGTGGCGATAAGGCAATTCACATTGTTAATCGGGATAAGCGTCAGGACCACCTGCAACGCTTGACGGCCGCGGGCATTGATACCGCAGTTGCGGAGCAAAGCGGACAGCTGGAGATTCGGACGGATACCGAAATCTATCTTCCGGAAGGCCGTTTCGATGCAGATCGCATGATTTCGACGTTCGAGCAGTTGGTCAGCGACGATGGCACCGGAGAATTCCCGCTAAGGCGCATTTGTTGTCGTATGGATTGGGCTGTTGAAAGCGGATCGCATGTGGATGATGTGATTGAGTTCGAGTCGCGGGTAAACGAGGTTTGGTGTCGGCACGAAGACGCAGTTATCTGTACCTACGATCTCGGCAAGTTTGGAGGAGACGCCATCGTTGACATCTTGCGGACCCACCCGATGGTCGTCATCGGCGGCGTCCTTCAACACAATCCCTTCTTTGTGCCGCCAGACGAATTCCTGCGTGAATTTCGCGAGCGTCGGTCTCGTCGGAGCGGCTCACCAGCGGTGGCCTGACGTGGAAGTGCAGCTCGAAGATCCAGCCCAGGAAATCAAGCGCCTTCAGCGCTGCATCAACGATCTAACGAGCCTGCTCGCTCTGCCTGCGATCTGGCGCGGCAGTGAACCGTCGCAAGTTGTTCAAACACTTCTGGATGTACTGCTCCGTATGCTCAGCTTGGATTTCGCTTACGCGCGGTTGAGCGACGCATTTGGCGTGATGCCAGTGGAGATTCTCCGAGTCGCCGAGAACAGCAAAATCAACCTGTCTGCCGAGGAAGTCCTCAATATGCTCGGCGACCCATTGGCTGCCTACGCTCAAGGGTCTCTCCCGCAAATACGGAACCAAATGGCAGTAGAAGGCATTGCGATCGTCCCCGCGCAGTTGGGCGTACATGGTGAAATCGGCGTGATCGTCCTGGGTTCTAACCGGACCGGCTTCCCTGAGAAAACCGAAAGCCTTCTTCTGAACGTAGCGGCCAATGAGGCATCTATCGGATTGCAAGAGGCAAGACTCCTAAGCGAACAGAAGCGGATCTCTGCTGAGCTCAATGCCGAGAACCAGATGTGGCCGGTCCTTAGGGAGGGCGAAATAGATCGTGCGCGGCCGTACGGACGGGTGCGCAGAGTGGAGATTGGCGAGATTCTGTATCGGCCGGGAGAGGTGGGAAGGCCGTGCTTCATTCTCTTGTCCGTCAGCTTGGAAATCGTTCAGCCAACTATCCACGGCGAACGGCTGGTCACGATCTTACGCCCAGGAATGTTCACCGGGGAGGCGGGCTCGATCGCAGGGCAACGAACCGTAGTGCAGGCCCGAGTTATACAAGCAGGTGAAATCCTGGAGGTTCGACCCGAAGACCTTCGCACTCTTGTGGCGCACGATGCAAGTCTGAGTGAGATCCTCTTGCGCGCGTTTATGTTGCGAAGGCTGATGCTCATAGACCGACAGCTGGGCAATATCGTTGTCATTGGCTCGCGACATTCTGCAGACACTCTGTGCCTTCGGGAATTTCTGAGCCGAAATGGTCATCCATTTTCTTATATCGACTTGGATATAGACGATGCTTATCGGAACCTTCTCGACCGCTTTGGAATCGCTGTCTCCGAAATCCCGATCGTGATAGGAAACGACGGGACGATGATTCTGCTAAATCCGTCAACCTCACAGCTGGCGGATTCCCTCGGACTTAACGACAATATCGACAATAGTTCGCTTCACGATCTGATCATCGTGGGCGCGGGCCCTGCAGGCCTGGCAGCAGCGGTATATGCGGCCTCGGAGGGAATAGATGCTCTCGTTATAGAAAGCCACGCCCCCGGAGGGCAGGCGGGCTCCAGTTCAAAGATAGAGAATTATCTGGGATTTCCAACCGGGATCTCCGGTCAGGAGCTAGCTACAAGCGCCACCAAGCAGGCACAGAAGTTTGGAGCGAAGATGGCGTTGGCACGCGCGATTGTTCAACTTAGGTGCCAACGTCGCCCCTACGAACTTGTCATGAACGATGGTACTGTCTTCTTCGCGCGGACTATTGTCATTGCGACTGGCGCCGACTACAAGAAGCCAACCGTTGTGAACCTGGACCGCTTCGTGGGGCACGGGATCCATTATGGCGCCACATTTCTTGAAGCTCAGTTGTGCGAAGGCGAAGAAGTCATTGTTGTGGGCGGCGGCAACTCGGCAGGTCAAGCTGCAGTCTTCCTTTCGCAGCACGCACGCAAGGTATATATGCTTGTGCGAGCCGCCACGTTGTCCGAATCGATGTCACACTATCTCATCGCACGAATTTCCGGAAATCCGTCTATCGAACTGCTGTGGAACTCAGAACTAGCCGACCTTGGGGGCGAGAGCGCTCTCGAAAACGTGAGTTGGGTCAACACGCTGAACGGAGAGGTGCGTTCGGTCAAGGCACATCACCTTTTCATCATGGCTGGCGCCTCACCTAACACAAGCTGGCTTCGTGGCCGTGTCGCTCTTGATGAGAAGGGCTTTATCCTCACCGGACGTGATCTGCCACTGGTTGTTGATCCGGATCGGAGTCCTCTCTGGCCACTTTCGCGCCCACCTTTCATGCTGGAGAGCAGCCTACCAGGAGTATTCGCAGTGGGCGATGTCCGCTCCGGATCGGTGCCAGTAAAGATGACGGGCGTCCGTGACGAACAGGAGAAGTTTCTATCGACTCAAAAGATCACAACAGCCGTGATGGATTTTCCCGGAATCATCGCCGGCACCGCTCCTGGATGGACGGAACTGCCCAGGGTGGAAGATCTGTCAATAAGAGCGACGATGACTCTCACGACGTTCGATGCGATGACCCCTCCCGGCGAAGAGGATTGACCACACCTACTTGGCCCTATTTTTCCGGCCCGGTACCGGCAAACGCCGATTGCGCCGGTAGTCATCCGTTTGCGCGGTGCGCCTCGACATCGAGTCGACATAAGCCGACTTCGAACCCTGCTCTTCCGAAACGCGCTTCTCTGCATCAACGGCGCCGGATCGAACGTCCTCATGATCCTTCATTATGCTCGACTGTCCCTGCGAATCCGCACGATGAGATAGGCAACGATTGCAATATTGAGGAGAAGCACGATGACCTTTGCGACCGTGGGATGCCGGTGGATCTCAAAGATCTCCAACGGAATCAGGGAGCCGGTAATGATAGCGGTGAACCACTCGGCCCAGCGTTTCGCGAGCCACAGACCAACCCCTTCGGTTAGAAATAGCGCGGCGTAGACGAAGCTGCCGATGCCCAGGTCCCTGAAATCCCTGGGAGGAAGGTTCGCTATCTTGGCGAGGAAATGATCCAGGTAGCGGGCTCCCGGGTTGAAGCTGAATTTTCCAGCGAATCGAGTGATTGTGTCAGCAGCGTTATTCGTGTGAATCAAGCGTAGCGCGCCAATGCCCACCACTATAAGAGTTAGCGCCTTTACTAGCTTGAAGACGGCGATCAGGCGGAGGAGCCCACTGTCTTGTCTTTTCATGAGGGCGTGTTTACCTTCTGCACGAATGTTCTACGCAGCGGCTATGCCGGACGTCTCTCGATGGTAATCGAATCGGTCACTACAAGCCGACTTAAGGTTACTAATCTTGACGCCGGAGCATCGCGCCGCAGTTTAGCTGGGTCGTGGATTGAACTGTTCTCCAGATGTTCGATGAAAATGCGTACTTTAGCGGACATGCGGCGGCTGGCAGGCCGCACGGCAAGGATTGGCACTGTTCGTTCAAACGGCGTGAGAAGACGTACAACCGTACCTTCTCTGAGTTCTGCGGCGAAGAGCCATGCTGGTGCCTGGGCAATCCCTAGATGTTCAAGAACACCCATCCTCATCTGTTCAATATCGCTGGTTCGAAAAACTCCTGTGGGGATAACACGCTTCGCGTCTTGTCCAGAGCCAAAGCTCCACGGCTGTACGGAGCCCTGCTCGACAAAAACGACAGATCGAAAGCGATTGAGATCCTCCGGCGATTTCGGTGCACCGTAGCGTGCGAGGTACTGAGGAGTTGCGACGAGAACGGTCATCGTCTGCCCTAATCTTCGCGCAACCAGAGTGGAGTCCGGGAGATCACCGGAGTGGATCGCCAAGTCGAAGCCGTCTTCGATGATCGTTGTAGGACTTTCCGATGTGGACATCTCGATTGCCATATCAGGGTAGGCAGCAAAGAAAGCAGGCAGCTTTGACACCATATGGTGGCGGGCAAATGTGGGAGGAACGGTCACACGGATGAGGCCTTTCGGAGCGGTCTGGCCTCGGCCGATTCGTGAAGTCGCGTTTTCAAAATCATCGAGAATGCGCAAAGCAGACTCGTAAAAGTCCCGACCTGGCTCAGTCAGTGCGATGGAACGAGAGGTGCGGTGAATTAGTTCGGTGCCGAGTTCATCTTCAAGGGCGGAGATCTGTTTGCTGACAGCAGGCTGACCAATTCCACGTTCTTTCGCGACAGCGGAGAAGCTCCCTTTCTCAATTACTCGGACGAACGCTTGCATCGCATCCAATCTGTCCATATAGCCTCCCTATTCCTCTACGGAATGGATTCTATTTGCTGGAGAAGGATTCACTCTTTGAGGGTGGATTATTCGTAACCCCCCACTAGTCCATTCCCCCAACTCCTTAGCGGCTATTTCATACGCCCGAGAGCATTCCCATTGGGAATGGCCTGTATTCCTTAAAGTGCCAGGTCTCCTTGCAGGAATGACACATCACATAAGCGTCAGTTAGAACTACTCAACGCGAAATGGAAGGAAACATCGATGACCGCGACTCCTAAAGAGTCTACTTCGGACCGTGAGATCCTGCTCGTTGGTCCATATGGCGTGCTTGGCACAGGAGTGATCGACGCTGTTGCCGCTAACCCGGCCTGGCGCGTCACAACAGCAGCGCGCCGACCCGCGCCGACATATCGCACCCAAGCCCCACCGCGCCACATTAGCGTGGACCTCATGGACCGTGAGGGCACGATCAAGGCTTTCTCAAATCTGGATACCGTGACCGACCTGGTTTTTGCCGCCTATGTTGAGAAGCCGACGATGGCCGAAACCGTAGAACCCAATGCCAGGATGCTAACCAATACACTGGAAGCCCTCGCGACGCGCAATGTCCCTCTCAGACGCATCGTCCTGGCCGGTGGAGCTAAATCCTACGGATTTAGTTTAGGCGCGTTCAACGCTCCAGCGAAAGAAACGGATCCCCGTCTCATCGCGCCGATCCACTATCACCAACAGGAGGACATCGTAGTCGATTGGTCGAGCAAACATGGAGCGAGCTGGACGGTTTTGCGCCCGCATCTCGTGATGGGTCCGAGCTTGAATTCGCCAATGAATCTTGTGACAAGCCTCGCTACATACGCTGCGATGAGCCGCAAACTTGGGCTCCCGCTGCGGTTTCCAGGCCGCCGCGAAGGGTGGAACGCACTTCAAGAAACCACCGATGCAGAACTATTTGGGCGTGCCACCCTGTGGGCGCTCGGCGAGGATAAGGCGCGCAACGAGATCTTCAATGTGTCGAACGGGGATGTCTATCGCTGGCGGCAGCTTTGGAACGAATTGGCTGCTTTCTATGGCCTGCCTGTCGCAGAGCCTCTGGCCATGTCGACCGTTTCGGAGATGAGTGAGAAGGGCCCACTGTGGGATTCGATAGTGGCTCACTATGGGCTGCATGCAACGCCATACGAACAGATTGCGAACTGGTCTTTTGTGGACTGGATGCTTAACTTCGGCGAAGAAACAATCTTGAGCACAATCAAGATCCGCAAGGCCGGCTTCGCAGATTGTATCGACACGCATGAGAGTTTCAGACGGCAACTCACAAAGCTTCGGGAACTTCGGATCATCCCGTAGATGCACAGACCACAAGAAGGCTTCCTCTTCTGCGCTATGCATTACTTCTGGGAATAGATGGTATTCCCAGGAGCGCCAAATCTGATTGCAGGGATGCACATCAGATAGGAGTCTGGCAGCCCCGAGCAGGATGGCGGTCAGTTGAACCAATGAAGCGATCGAGCATTTCATCGAAAATCAAAAGGAGATCTATGTCTAACTTAGCCAATAAAGTGGCACTCGTTACCGGCGGTTCGCGGGGCATCGGCGCAGCGATCGCGAAGCGTCTGGCGGCGGACGGAGCGAGCGTGGCCATCACGTATGCGAAAGACGCCAGCGCGGCTTCCGCCGTGGTGAAAGCGATTGAACTGGGTGGCGGAAAGGCTGTCGCGATCCAGGCGGACGCCGCCGACGCCGATGCCGTGAAGGGTGCGGTCGAAAAGGCCGTCGCGACCTTCGGCCGGCTGGATGTGCTGGTGAACAATGCCGGCACGGCCATTCCGAAATCGTTCGAGGAAACCACGCTGGAGGAGATGGACCGCGTGATCGACATCAACATCCGCGGAGTATTCGCCACGACCCAGGCTGCGCTGAAACACATGAAGGATGGGGGCCGCATCATCATGGTCGGTTCGGCCGTGGGCGAGCGCGCCGTTGCGCCAGGGCTTGTACCCTACGCGGCCACGAAGGGAGCCGTCAAGATGTTCACCCGGCGCTGTCCAGAGAGGTCGGGAGCCGGGGTATCACGGTCAACAACGTCCAGCCGGGTCCAATCGACACAGATCTGAATCCCGCCTCGGGTGATTGGGCGGTACCGCAGAAGGCGGCCACAGCGCTCGACCGCTACGGGCGCGTAGAGGAGATCGCCGCAATGGTGGCGTTTGTCGCCGGTCCGGAGTCCTCGTACATCACCGGGACGAATCTTACCGTGGATGGCGGAATGAATGCCTGAACCGACGCACACGAAGTCACATTGCGAATCTCGGCAAGGTAATTCTGCAGGACAGGGAAGGCCGCCGCGATTGCGAAGTGCGGGGATGATCAACACGCAATAAATATCAAATGGAGGAAGGTGTCCAATGGCAAACGTGGTGAAGAAACACAGCATCTCTTCTGAGCTAGCACAGAAAATGGTGGATCGAGCCGTGGCGAAAGCCAGAGAACTTGGCGTTAGCGAGAACGTAGCGATTCTCGATGACGGCGGCAATCTCAAAGCATTTAGCCGGATGGATGGGGCCCCGATCCTTTGCATCGAGATTGCGCAGAATAAGGCGTATACGGCTTTGTTCGGCGTCCCCACGCATGACTTGTTCAACTTTATCCAAGCCGATCCGTCGCTTTTGGCCGGCATGCCCACGCTTCCGCGTATGGCGGCGTGGGGAGGAGGATTTCCCATTAAGGTGGACGGAGAAATTGTTGGGGCGATCGGGCTGAGCGGGGCGCCCACGGTGCAGAACGACATCGATTGCGCGAGAGCAGCCCTAGCGCTCGTGTCCGATGCCGTGCCAACTAAACGGTAAGGGAGCGACCATAATGATTCATACCCACCAGACCGCGCCGACACAGTTCGTAGAGGCTAACGGAATCCGCTTCGCCTATCGCCGATTCGGCAAGGCCGGCGGCATGCCTATCGTCTTCAACATGCACTACCTGGGCACCATGGATTACTGGGACCCGGCGGTGACGGATGGCTTGGCTCGCGACCGTGAGGTGATCTTGTTCAACAACGCCGGCGTCTCAAGCAGCTCCGGCGAGGTCCCGACTACGTTCGAGCAGATGGGCACCAACGCGGTCGCCTTCAGCAGAGCACTTGGTTTGAACAAGGCGGATGTGCTCGGCTTCTCGATCGGCGGCATGGTCGCGCAGGAAATCACGCTACAGGCGCCCGATCTCGTCCGCAAGCTGATCCTGGTGGGTACCGGTCCGCGCGGCGGTGAGGGCATGGAGTCGATGACCCAAGTCGCCAAGCGGATCTTCGGCGCCGTCTATGATCCGCCCGAGAATATGTGGCTCGCGGTCCTCTTTAGTCCGTCCGAAGCGGCGCAGGCGGCAGGAAAGGAATTCCTGAAGCGGAAGCATCTTCGCCAGGAAGGTCGTGATCCCGAGGTGAACGACAAGGTTTCGGCCGCCCAGGTTGAAGCGATGGACAGATGGGGCGTCCAGAAAAAGGGCTCCTATGACTATCTCAAGATGATCAAGCAGCCAACGCTCGTGGTGAACGGCAGTAACGACCTGATCATGCCCACGGTCAACTCCTTCATCATGCAGCAGAACATCCCGGACGCGCAGCTAATCATCTACCCCGACTCCAATCATGGGTCGCAGTTTCAATATCCCGAGCTGTTTATGCAGCACGTCACGCAGTTCCTGAATGGCTGAACATGAGCAGAAAGAGCATGGGAGCGTGGAAAGTTTGTTACAAGTCGGCAACACAGGTGCGAGTATTCCAGTCGATGGCGGGATGAATGCCTCATGAGAAATCCAGGCTGATAACGTCGAGAAAGAGCGGACCAGTACGGTCGTGCTTCAGAGGAATGGGAGGTATTTAAAATGGCTGCACTTCAAGGCAAGACTGCGCTGGTGACTGGGGCGTCACGAGGAATTGGGCGCGCCACGGCATCGACGCTTGCTGAGGCCGGGGCGCATGTCCTGGTCCACTACGGCCGGTCCGTTCAGGAAGCGGAATCTCTTGTCGCCGCGATTCAAGCGAAGGGCGGAAGCGCAACTGCAATTTCAGCGGACCTGGGAACTCCGAACGGCGCGGCGCTGCTCGCTGGACAGGTGCGCTCCATCGTCGGCGATCGGTTGGATGTGCTGGTGCTCAACCGCCGGAATCAGCAAGGCGGCACGCCTTGCTGATTACACGGTAGAGGATTTTGACAACCTGTTTGCGATCAACGTCCGAAGCCCGTTCTTCCTGGTGCAGCAACCGGTGTCCGTTCTTGGCGAGGGGTCAAGCATTGCTATGATCTCTTCCGCCACAGCGCGCACGGTGGTGGGCAAGCCCGGTTTGGAAAACCCTTCTGTGATCGCTTACGCCTCTACCAAAGGAGCACTTGAGACTCTGGTCAAACACTGGGCTGCCATCCTTGGGCCAGGGGTCATCGACACGGACATGTCGAATTTTACGAAGACAGAAGCGGGACGCGCGGTTGCGCTGGAAATGCAGGCGCTGCAGCGAATCGGCAAGCCCGAGGATATTGCGGACGTCGTCGCTTTTTTGGCGTCCGATGGGGCGCGTTGGATTACGGGTGCGAGCATCCCGGTCGATGGCGGCTCAAAGCTGTAGCCGGCACGCGAGGAGAGACATGGAAATCAAGTCGAGCAAGGGCAAGGAGATCAAAATTCCAGGGCCGGACCATCCCATCACAATTTCGCCGGTTGAAGGCGAGGTCCGTGTAACGGTTGCCGGAAGGATTGTCGTCGATTCGACGCGAGCGCTGCGGCTGGAGGAGAAGGGATATCCGCCTGTTTACTACTTGCCGCGCAAACGATGCAGATATGTCGCTGCTCGTTCGGACGACTCATTACACCTATTGTCCGTACAAGGGCGATTGCACTTACTACAGCATTCCCATCGGCGGCACGAAATCGGAATATGCGGTCTGGACGTATGAAAAGCCGTATGAGGCAGTCGCCAGCATAAGAGACTACTTGGCGTTTTATCTCTCGCGGGTCGATGCAATCGAAGTCATGTCCTAAAAAAATTGCTCGGCGCATTTGCCTGAGTTGGACCAACCGAGTGAGAGAAAGGAATGAAGATGCCGAAGACTACACCCGAACAAAACAAGGCCCTCGTATTGAAGGCGTTCGACACACTTTTCAACCAACGCGATTATGCGGCCGCAGAACGCTTCTGGTCCCCTGACTACATCCAGCACAGTGCGCACATCGAACCGGGCCGTGAAGGGCTATTCAACCTGATCAAGTCGCTCCCAGCCACTCTAACGTACGAAGCCGGCGCGATTGTCGCAGAGGGAGACTTCGTGATCGTGTACGGCCGCTTTTCCGGGTTCGGAGCACCGGTGAACTGGATTGCGGCTGATGTCGTTCGCATGCAAGACGGCAGTCTCGTAGAGCACTGGGATGTCATTCAGGACGAAGCCACTGAGGAGCAGTCGAAGAGTAAAGCCCCTATGTTCGGTGACAGATTTCCGACATCTTGATCTCAGTTGATTTGAATCCAACCCAACATAAGTAACGAGAAACACGCCAGTGTCTTGTAACCACAACGCACCGATGTGCAACCGGCCTCTTCATCGCAACTCGTCCCTGCCAGAGGAGTCCTCGGCCTAGTGGGGGATCTAGTGCTCGAAACTCTGATTCGGGGTGGATTGTCGAAACTCGAACACGCTGACCCGCTAACCCAGCGATCGCCCGTTTGACTGAGCTTTCTATCTACGGGACAACATTACCCATGAGATAAGGCGAAGCTTGATTCGAATATCGGCATCTCCTTTGGAGGAAAGCGATGTACCTTTGTCAGCCATTACTTGAAGTGCTTGCCGGGCGTGGCATTGAGGACATTGATGCATTCCTGAAGGTACCATCCTGGAACGATCTTCCAGATCCTTTTTCGCTTCCGTCGATGGAAAAAGCCACGACTCGTGTGCTTTGCGCCATCCGGGGAGGCGAACACATCACCATCCACGGGGACTATGACTGTGATGGGGTGCTCGGAGCCCACATCCTACGCAGCGTACTGAGTGGTCTGGGAGCAGCAGCCAGAACATCTCTGCCTCACCGGGATGAGGGCTACGGGATCAGCTCGTCGGCTGTCCATCACTTCTCCCGCAGCGGAACGGACCTACTTATCACAGTCGATAACGGCATCAACGCGCGGGCGGCGGTGCGATTGGCTCAGCGGCTGGGAATCGACGTCGTCGTGATCGATCGCAGTACTACGTGACTGGATTGTAACGCCGACTGAGAAATATCGAGATACCGAGCACCGAAAATTATTATTTGCGCAATGAACCAAACGGCATAGCGAAATGCCTTATATCAGTATGGGGGGACGAGCAGTCGAGGCCGGCGTCCCTTGCGTTCATTGCTAGAAGGGCTCTCATCGGAATCACAAAAAACTTAGAAAAATCTCTATACCCCTCTTCTTTTCTGCCTGGTTGTGTGTATATGGATGACTGAGGTGCGGTATGGCTACAAATGATGTGCCTCCCAAGAAACCCACAAAGTATCTGTGGCCCGCGGAGGCGGTGAAAATCGCGCAGAAGAAGCAACACGCGGTCCGGCGATGCGAAGAACTGATAGCTCTGACTGGTTACGACAAAGCTGCTTGCTGGCGGTTCTTGAAAAAACACGGCGTCGAGAGACCAGGGTCCGGGTCCAGACGAACGTTCGATCCGACTACCGTTGAATCGGTCATTGAATATGTGTCGGAGCACGGTGTACGGGCCGCGTCCCAACGCTTCCACTGTGAAGCCAAGACGCTTTACAACTTGATCCATCGCCGCGGCTACTCGCGCTACGGCAAAGACCTGCTCAGCTTGCGTCAGATCTGCTCACATTTTTGTGTGCGATACAGCAAAGTCATGAGTTGGATCGAGCAGGGACTCCTCAAGGCAAAACGCGAACAAACGCGCACGGGCAGACCCATATATTCGATCGAATTTGAGGCTCTGCAGAAGTTCTGCAAGGAACACCGGAACCTCTTGATCACTCGTCGCTGGCCACCCCAACGGATCCGGTTCCTGGAAGAATAAGTGTTTGCTCCGAAGCATGCGGAATTGCTGCGTACTCGCGAAAGCAAGCGCGAGAATGGTGCATTTGATCGCGGCGAATACATAGACCCCGATGAGAACTTTCAACGCAGGGCCTGATCACACTTGTCAAGCACACCGCATCCGGAGCAGCGACCGCGTTGGTTGTGATTCCGCTTCGCCTGCTTTCGAAGCCGAGCTGCTTGAACAGCAGCGATCGTGTCCATGAGCCATTTGCGATTGGAGTCTGTAAACTCCACTCGTCGAACTTGCTGCCCTGCGTTAAATGACCAAGCCATACGGAACCTGCTCCCCCAGCTGTTCTTCAACGAGTGCACAATAGGCCAGGTTCTGGATCATGTGATTGGGATAGACCTCGCCTCGAGCCGGCGGCCGCTTCGATTTCTTTAATTCAACCGGTACAATCCCATCTGCGGTTCGGATCAAACAGTCTGGTTTACCGGAGATGCCCAGCTTTAGAGACCGCAGATTCCGTGCTGTGAATGGCTGCCCGACGAGATCCTGATAGAACACCTCTCCAGCGGGTATTCCGGTCTTCCTACGGACCGAGCGCTCAACCAAAAGAACAGGAGAGCGAGGACCATCGCGGTGGCTGCCATCAGCAATACGGTCATTTCGCCCATCCCAGCCAGCAGAAGACAATGAGAATAATCGCCAGCATCAGGGCGGCGAAAGCTGCCCAACGGTAGCTGTCACCGCGAGCAAGCGATCTGCCCTGCTCGATATGCCATGCATTTGCCTCAGCCTGTAATTCGCGAGCCACAGGTGATACCTCAGCACCATCCAGGTATTTCAGATGCCATGCTTTCGAGCAGTAGACAAACTCTGCCAATTCTGTGGCGCGAATCAGTTTTTGTTTCATCAGTTGCCTCGTTCTGAGGAATGAGACCAGTTTTTCAGCGATTGGTGCAAACGAGCGAGCAAAACGACCGTCGAAGTACGGAACGTTGCGGCATGGAACGTAGGCAACCTCGCGCAGTCGAAAGAGAGGGTAAATACCTAAGCCGTTAAAAGAAAAAAGTGTGTACGTCACTTTTGTAATGGAGAAGCGTCCCGCAGACGGCAGAGGACCTTCGAGCGGAACACGGTCAGAAGAGAAAGGGCGGGTACTTCACTTTTGTAACCGACCTGGCAGGCGTGAGGGTTATATTGACGTGTGTTGGACACATGTTTCCCACCTTGATTTCTCCGATAATGAGGAATGAGGTATTGATCAGAGCATGAGAAGTGGATTCGACCATGACGGATAAGATGGGGGCCCTCCAAAACTACGGTGCCATTCGCACAGAGATTGTCGCATTGCTCCATGCAGCTCGTACCGCCTCGGTTCGAAGCGTCAATGCGTTGATGACCGCTACATATTGGGAGATCGGGCGCCGAATCGTCGAGTTTGAGCAGCAGGGTCAGGAAAGAGCTGAGTATGGAGAAGCGCTTATCAAACAGCTTGCGGACGATCTTACGCGCCAGTTTGGCCGGGGCTTTGGAGCCGTTAACTTGAGCCAAATGAGACGCTTTTACCTAGCATGGCCGCCTCAGCAGATTTTTCAGACACTGTCTGAAAAATCTTTGGCACTGCCTGAACTGGCTGCGAAGTTCCCTTTGCCGTGGTCCGCCTACGTCCGTCTGCTCTCTGTCAAGGCTCCAGATGCCAGAGCATTCTATGAAACTGAGGCTCTACGTTCCGGCTGGTCGATTCGGCAACTCGACCGTCAGATTGGCAGTCAGTTCTACGAGCGCATCGCACTCTCGAAGAATAAGGCCGCCATGCTGGAAGACGCGGGGCGCGCCGAACCGACCGATGCCATTACTGCAGAAGAAGCTGTTAAAGATCCATTCGTACTGGAATTCCTCGGTCTAAAAGATGAATACTCCGAGTCTGATCTCGAAGCGGCGCTCATTTACAATCTCACTGATTTTCTGCTGGAGTTGGGTGATGACTTCGCTTTTCTAGGCCGACAAAAGAGGCTTCGTCTCGATGACACCTGGTTTCGTATCGATCTCCTCTTCTTTCACCGACGCCTGCGATGTTTGGTCGTTATAGATCTAAAGGTGGGCAAGTTCAGCTATGCCGATGCCGGGCAGATGCATCTATATCTAAATTACGCCCGCGAACATTGGATGAAGGCGGGAGAAAATCCTCCGGTCGGACTTATTCTCTGCGCAGAAAAGGGAGCCGCGGAAGCCCACTACGCTCTCGATAACCTGCCGAACAAAGTACTTGCTGCCGAGTATCAAACCGTGCTCCCGGACGAGAGGCTCATCGCGGAAGAGCTGGAACGGTCACGCCTGCAACTTGAAGAACGGCGGCCAAGGCTGAATCAGCAATTTTGACTTCCCGTTCTGTTCACACCGAAACTGGCAATAAGAGTGACAACGGAAGCGCATGGAAAACAACTTCAAACGAATTGGTTCGATAAGCAACACACATGTGGGGCGGGAGTTCGAAGAGGCTGCGCGTCTCTTTTTGCGGATAACAGGAGTTCATTTTGCAGTCGAATTTCGTCGCATTGGCTGGACATTCGATCAAGAAGCCGCATCGCTTCGATCTGGGAAGCGATGATCCGCCGATCCTAGTGGAGTGCAAGTCGTTCACCTGGACATCGGGCGGCAACTCGCCGAGTGCCGTAAATCCAGTACATTCGTGAGCACATTTCGAGAGCGCCTGGTTCATAGCCCTAAGTTGTTTGCTGCGGGTATTCTCTACCAGGATTATTTCGACGCGGCTATCTACCAATTCAATTAAGTGCGGCGAGCGGCATGGTGATATAAAAACAGCTTTCAGCCGCACGAGCGGTATGGATATGAACATGCCACGCGAACGAAGACGCAAATGGGCCTACCAGCCAAACCCGTAGAACGAGAACCGTACCATCGCATCGCTGATTTGTAGCGAGATTACCCTGCTTACGATGGAGTTCTGGAGACTTGCGAACTCATAAATAAGGCAGACATGCTATGGACTAGAATCGACTTGTGCGAACCCCTATCATTGCTGCAAACCTCCTCTTACTGCCTCTATTCCTGGCTCTGACCGGCTGCGGCAAGCCCTCTTTGGATGTGGTCCCATCCCCGACCACCATCGGGCAGGCGACACCCATCGCCGTCCACGTTCACGATACCCACGGCGTCAGCAAGCTCACCGCCTCCTTGGCGCAGAACGGTGCACAGTATCAGGCCTGGCAGGCTCCCGCTGTCTCGAAAAACGCCGACACCACTTTCAACTTCGAGGTCGGTGTCAAGACCACACCCCAGTTGCTTGATGGCCCTGCCCACCTTATCCTTGAAGCCACGTCCGGCGGCATGTTCCACGGCACTACTCGCTGGGAGCGCGATGTCAACGTAGTTACTCAGCCGCCTCTCGTCAGCGCGGATTCGGACCAGCACTACCTGTACCTCGGCATGGCCGATTTGGCCACCATGAACGTCACCGGTCGCTACACATCCGCGGGCATCCGGGTCGGTAACCAGACCTTCCGTGCGTGGCCGACGCCCGGCGGCAAGCCCGGTCTCTTCTCTCTGTTCGCTTTTGCCTGGAACATGCCTCCCGGTACGATGCCTCTGGCCTACGCTTCGAAAGCAGCCGGCAACGAAGTGACGACGCCGTTGACCGTCGTCTTCCCCAAGAAAGAACAGCCCGTCTACACTCAGCACGAGATCCAGCTCACCGACCAATTCATGCAGAAGGTCCTGGGCGAGCTTGATCCCAACGGCACTGGCGATCCCGTGGAACGCTTTGTCAAGGTCAACACCGAGATGCGTCAGGCCAACAACAAAACTCTAGCCGACCTGCGCTTCAAGACCGTCGATCGATTTCTCTGGCATCAGCCTTTCACACGCCAGTCGCACTCCCAGGCCGAGGCCACCTTTGCTGACGTGCGCAGCTATATCTACCATGGCAAGAAGATCGACCAGCAGGTACACCTCGGTTACGATCTCGCCGTCACCCAGCATGTCGGCGTCGAGGCCTCAAATGACGGCCGTGTCGTTTGGGCTGCTCCTCTCGGCATCTACGGCAACTGCATCGTGGTGGACCATGGCTATGGCCTGCAGACGATCTACGGCCACCTGAGCCGGATCGACGTACACGAGGGCGACCTGGTCAAGCGCGACCAGATCATGGGACTAAGCGGTATGACTGGGATGGCCGGCGGGGACCACGTCCACTTCGCCATGCAGCTCGATGGTGTTCAGATCGACCCCAAAGAGTGGTGGGACGCGCACTGGATCCAGGACCATGTCGTCCGCCGCGTCGATCTGCCCGGTTTCGGCAAATAATTGGGAGGCCAGTTAAGGGATAAATGGTATGGGACCTAGAAGCCGAGATCGGTAGCGACAATTCGGCTCGCAGCGACCAGCCTCATCCGGTGATGGAGTGGGGGGCGGTAATTGGTTTGAGCCGCGGGGCAAGGCAAACGTGCCTGAATTCCTATGTCCGATGACAAAACTCATGCCTGCTTCGTTCGTATCCGCTCGTGAGCAAGATCATGTTTCACATGGAAGCGACGGTAGCGGTCAAGAAGGGATGCTGGTCCGCGGGCTCGGAGGAAGACGAGGTTTCCCGCGAAACGCTTCTCGTCGATGATCGCTCCGCCTTCGAGCGAGGCGAGGATGGCACCTTCGGATTGCGGGAGTCTAAAGCTGGATTCGACGAGCGGGTCGACCACGAGCGCGGCATCGATGGCAATTAGGAGTTGTTCAAGGCCGGTGTGCTGAAGCGAGGAGACGAGGATAGCTTTGCGTTCGCTCGAGAGGTGGACTAGTTCCTGGGCTGGGACGAGATCGGCCTTGTTCAAAACCTGGATGACGGGCTTGGTCGAGACCGCAAGCTCGGTCAGGACCTTTTCAACCTGAGCTTTCTGCTCTTCACGGATAGGGCTGGCGGCGTCCTGGACGTGGAGAAGAATCTCGGCTCGCTCAACCTCTTCAAGCGTGGCACGGAAGCTCGTAACGAGTGTGTGGGGAAGGTTGCGGATGAAGCCAACCGTATCGGAGAGTAGGATCTTGCGGCGGGAAGGAAGCTGCAGCTGCCGGAGTTTGGGGTCGAGAGTAGCGAACATGCGGGCCGATTCGAGCACGCGAGCCTCGGTGAGCGCATTGAAGAGCGTGCTCTTGCCGGCGTTGGTATAGCCGACGAGGGCGACCACGGGGACCGGGACTGCCTCGCGGCGCTGCCGCTGCTGGTGGCGGATTCGGCGGACGGCATTGAGCTGGGTCTTGATGTGGTCGAGGCGCAGGTTGATTTTGCGGCGATCGGTCTCAAGTTGGGTTTCGCCTGGGCCGCGGGTTCCGATACCGCCACCAAGTTGCGACATAGCCCGGCCGCGTCCGGCAAGACGGGGCAGCTGGTACTCAAGCTGCGCGAGCTCTACCTGGAGCTGGCCTTCACTGGTCTTGGCATGACGGGCGAAGATGTCGAGGATGAGCTGTGAACGGTCGATGACGTGACAGGGTAGTCGTGCCTCGATGTTGCGGAGCTGCGAGGGGTGAGGTCGTGATCGAAGAGGACAAGCGACGCATTGGTGCTGGCCACAACGCCAACAATTTCGTCGAGTTTGCCGTGGCCGACGAGGCTGGAGGGATCGGGCTTTTGACGCCGCTGGACGAGGGTGGCGGCGATGGTCGCACCGGCCGATCGGGCGAGTTCTTCGAATTCTGCACGGCTGGCATCGAAGTCGAGGGTAGATGCTGTATGGACCGGGAGGTCTTCTTCTCCGGCCACGACGGCGGCCGCGGTGCGGGCAAGTCGAGCGGCTGCGGTAAGCTGCTTGCGCTTGCGGAGTTCTCCGGTGAACTCAACCACGACAATTACGGCAAGTTCCTGCTGCGTTTGCGAGGTACGGAGTTCGCGGGCGAGGAGTGCCGCGTCCTGGGCCTCACTAGCTTCGACGAGACTACGACGGAACGTCTTTCCGCGATTCCGGCGTGATGGCGCTTGATCCGGAATAGCTTCAGGCGAAGACTTCTTGCTGGTCAAATTTGTCTCAATTCAGGGCTGCGTTTCCGACCGACTCTCCTGATGATACTGAATGATTAGCCTCCGTAGGGCTCATCGCTACCGTGCGCGAGCCGCCTGGAGAGTCAAACAAAGCCCCATTCGCCGATATGCACCGCCATCATCGAGGTCGAAGTTACGCTCTGGTATCAATTTCAAAGGTCTATTCGTACGCAAGAGAATGGTCAGGTTTCTCGTGGCTCGGCACGCAGATGTGAAGGGCCATTTCGATTCATTAAGAAGGGAAGCAATCATGACCGGTATCGAAGCCAAACACCTCGCTTACTGGTACTGTGCCCAAAGGACTATCGCGGCACCGGCAAAACGCTAAGCGGCGGATTGAATTTGGCAGCAAGCTGTTGCCAAATTGAGCCCTCGTTGGGAGCAGTAGTTGGCAGTCACTCCCCAACATGCGGCCTTCCTGCTGGCCTCACGACGATGGCGAGGCGCGCTAACTTATTCCACGGCATATGGTTATGGAACTCGCACCGGTGGTGCGAGTTTTGTACTTGCAGCATCCTGATTGACAACGCACCCGCGCGGCGGCAGAATCGTATTTATCTGAAGACGAATAAAAGGCGAATACGGACATGGGTAATGTTGCACTTTTGCGGTCCCAAATTGAAGCGTCTCTGGCTGGCCGCATTCCTTCCGCCTTGACTCCACGTCCCAAGCGCGAACAGGAATCCATTTCCTGTGGGATACCTGAGATAGATTCCCTCAACGCATTTCCACGAGGAACCTTAGTAGAAATATGCGGATTGAAAAGCACAGGCGGAACCAGGCTGGTGCACGGCCTCTTGGCTTCAGTAACCCAGCTGGGTGAAGCTGCGGTGCTGCTTGATGTACGCGACGCTTTCGATCCCGTTTCAGCTTCGCAAAACGGAGTGGTTCTGAGCCAACTGCTGTGGGTACGTCCCGGTGGCGGAGCAAGCGCCACATCAACTCGCCGGCGATTCGCAGCGCTTGATCAGGTCCTCAGCCCGAGCGTGGAGGGGACTCCGCAGGGAGGTCCTCTCTCGCCCTTGCTCAGCAACCTTGTGCTCGACTCGCTGGACCGGGAGTTGGAGCGTCGGGGACATCGCTATGTTCGTTACGCAGACGACAGCAGTATCGGGCAGCGAGAACGCTCTGGAAGACAGAGAAGCTTGCTGCCTGAGAATGGGGTTCGCCGTGGCGGCAAGCCCTATCGGCTGAGCCTTCACTCTCGACAGGATGGTGCGACGCGTCCCGGTACTCAGGACTCAATCGCCCACGCTGTTCCGCCCGGAGCGTCAAGTGGCCGTAGCCCAAATCGTTTACGCGGCGGTTTTCCCTCAGCGATGAGCGCGGAGAGATCGCCTAGTACCGATCGGGTCTTTGCGAAGACTGAGTGGCCCCAAAAGTCCGTCTTCACATTGCTTGCGTCGATGCTATCCATCCCTTCGAGGACGTAGGGATAACCGTAGACCTTTCCAAGCCGCTCATAGTCATGCCTGGCCTTGGAAAGACCAAGGGCCTTATCTTTGCTCGAAGCGTAGAGAGTCACTCGTTCTGCCTTGTCGCTCGCGGCCTTGATCAACGACTCCACGTCCTTTCTCGGAACATCTGGAGCAGTGAGGACCACCTGGCTGAAAGGCTTTTTGCCGAGATCTCCTTGAAGAGCTAAACGATCGAGTGCGTTAACCAGCGCTCGATTTCCCATGCTGTGCGCGATGAGGTGTATCTGTTCCGCGCCCGAAGACTGAACGAGCTTGGTGAGGAATGCGGTCAGCCTCTTGATCGTCAATCCAACCGTCTCTTCGTCCTTCGAGTATCGACCACCATCAGCTGCGGAAGCCCAGCTATACAGAATTGGCACCCCCAGGAACTTCAGATCGCATGACAACTGTGCGGTGCGCATCGCCGCGTCATCAAAGGAGACGTTGTAGCCATGAATAAAGACAAAGCAGGATTTTCCCTCGCTTCGTCCGACCCGATCATGCAGCAAGTTGGAGAACGTGCTCCAGCTCAGCGGTTCATAGCCTTTAATGTTGAAATACTTCTGTGGATCGGTCTTGGCCCAGAAAGTCCAGACAGAAGGCAATTCGATCTTCCCCAACGAACGCCTCTTGGGAACGCTGACATGGCAGATTCCATAGCTCAGATCGGCCTTATCCGGTAAACGGTTGAGAAATCCGGGTAAGGCTCCAGTCGTCGTCGTAGCCTTCGACTCGCGGTCCGTGGCAAAAAGCACGTCAATCACTTCAGAGGTGCTTATCGGCTTTTCAGTCTTCGGCTTCGCGGCGCCTGTAGACGGGGCTCTTCCAAAACCAAGAGAAAATGACCTTGGAGGGCCCTCCACCCCGCGCAGTCTTCCTGGGCTTCTGTAAACCGCTTTTTTCGCTGCTGCCTTCTTTGCGGGAGCTTTATGGGCCTTCTTCACGGTCGATTTGCGGGCGACTCCTCCAAGAGTGCGGTTCGGCCGTCCTGGAGCTTGCTTAATGCCGGAGCGGACGGTCGTAGATGTCGTGTTGACCTTTCGAACGATTGCCGCGACCAGCCTGCCGGCCGAGTATATGGCATCATCGCCGTTACTAACCCTTCGAAGGACGATCGCGCGTCCCGCCGGTTTCGAATCGTCTGGTTTCTGCGCTAGCTCAAGCGCTGCACTCGCACTCGAAAGGACATGGCTCGAATCGAATTGATGCAGTTTCAATGCCTCCAAAAGGAGCGTTGTAGGCTTTTTGGGTTCCAGCATCTTCCGAAGTTCTGACGACGAAAGAACAAAATACTTATCGTTCTGTTGGAGTACAAACCATGAGGCACGACTGGTCCGCAGCAACAGATTTGCCCGGCCGACGTTGATCTTGGACGTATCCAAAACCAAAAATGTGCCGGTGCCGGACGCCAACCTATATTTCATATTTTTCTCCTTGCGGCGCTTCCAATTCAGAATACAAAAGAGTTCAAGAAAGGGAACCCAACCGAGTGGACCCTTTAGTCTGCCGTTTCTAACCTCTTGAGTTCAGCTGCGCGGTAATAGCGAAATGGAAGAAGAGATCGGTCCATGCGAAAACGAGCGCGTTCCATACGGAGCATCTCGCGACCCACTGCGGTCTCGACGGGGCGATTCAAGAGGTGATTTGCGAAGTCCGGGAAATAATGCATCAGCTGCGCCTCGAGGCTGGAGGGAGGAAGTGAATCGCTCCTGGGACTCCAATCGGACTGAAGAACTGGCTGAAGTACTTTTTGAGGAATTCGTTCATCGAGTGGACATCCTCACCGCTCAACGTGTGCTGACCTCCACCCTTCGAGTCATAGCGAATATCTTCCACAACTGAGTACGCGCGCAAGCACTCTCCAAAAACTGTGAAGGCTCGTGTAGCTGGAAGGGGATGGGTCTTGCTGCTGTTCCCAATAATCTTCCGACGCGCCGACTCGATCCTCCGGATGACCAGCCACAGCGACGCCACGACCAGGCGGAAGGCGAGTATAGGGGGCGAGCGACGCGCCTAGAATACCGGCCACGCTAAATGCGAGTGAACTGCCGGTATAGCGGACGGGGGTAGGGAAGAGCTCGGACACGACTAAAAGACTTAGCTTCTCGGAGGATTCCGAGAAGCATAGGATGGCTGATCATCATTCTGGTGGTCAAGTAAAAATTGCGACTGAAGTAATGACTCACGGGTAACTTGGCATTGCCTAATCCTTGGCCATCCCGTTGCCTCGATCAGTTGGCCGACGCCTTCCGTCACCAGGCCAGCGGATTCCATTTCGGAAAGGTCGCCGTCGAATGGTGAAGCCTGAAACGCCCCGCAGTCGCATCAGCAGGCAATATGAATCTCTCGCATGATGCAGGAATTCTGTTGTCCGCCCGTTGGCGAGGCCCGCTGCTAAGTAAGGAGAACAGGCGCAAGGACTCTTCGAGGCAATAATCCGGCATCTCGGAAGCGGCGTTAGCTTCCGAGATGCACGTATTTCGGTGCTAATCCATATCTCACCGAATTATTGCGGTCACAAGCAAGCGTCGATGAGTGCGTCGGCCTGTTGTCGACAGTTGGCCTTGTGACCCATTTACGCAGGAGAACAGTCTCCATTAGCGTCCAAATGGTTCGGACAGTAACCCTGCCCTCAGCGATCAACCCCCGCCATGATTTTTTCGTTGTAGCGCGATCCGGACACGGCTTCAGGGCGTAATGCGGCCTCCAGGCGAGCCACGTCGTCGTCGCTGAGTTTGAGATCCACGGCGCCGGCATTCTCCTCAAGGTAGACGCGGCGTTTCGTACCGGGAATCGGCACGATGAAATCGCCTTTGCCCAACAGCCAGGCGAGGGCCACCTGGCTTGGCTTGGCGCCGATGGCCTCGGCGATGTTCCGCACGATCTCAACCGCCTTCCTATTGGCCTCGAAATTCTCGCCATGGAAACGGGGATCGAATTGGCGGTGGTCCTTCGCTGTATATTTCTCCGCACGCCTGACACTGCCCGTCAAGAACCCCCGGCCAAGCGGGCAGAAGGGAACAAGACCGATCCCGAGTTCCTGTAACACGGGAATTATCTCGTTCTCCAGATTGCGCTCCCACAGCGAATATTCGCTCTGCAGCGCACTGACGGGATGGACGGCATGGGCTCGGCGAATGTTTTCAACGCCCGCTTCGGACAGACCGAAGAAGCGTACTTTGCCTTCACGCACGAGATCGCCAACGGCCCCGGCGACATCCTCCATCGGCACGGCCCGGTCTACCCGATGCTGGTAGAACAGATCGATGTGATCGATGCCGAGCCGGAGAAGCGATGCGTCGGCGACCTCACGGATGTGTTCGGGCCGACTATCGGCTCCGCCGGTCGCGCCCCTCGAAAGGTCTATACCAAATTTCGTCGCGACAATGGCGTTGTCCCTGCGCCCTTTGAGCGCCCGACCGAGGAGTTCCTCGTTGACATAAGGGCCGTATACCTCCGCAGTGTCGAAGAAGTTGATAGCAAGATCAAGTGCGCGGTGGATCGTGGCGATCGACTCCGCCTCATTCGCTTCCGCTTCGCCGTAATACTCGCTCATTCCCATGCAGCCGAGGCCGAGAGCCGAAACTTCCAGGCCGTTATTTCCAAGTTTGCGCTTCTGCATTGTTTCTCCTTGGGGAACTGGTTCCCTCATCTCCAAAGCTAAGGTCGAGCGTCGCGAAACCGGTATCCTGATCCTTCCGATTCATTGCCTATTCCTGTCGCTGTTTACGATTTCGTGCAGATCTAGTCACCATTCAGCGCTATTCTTGATCCACAAAGGAGCACTTCGTGGTAGGTGCGGGAAATCAGAAGATTACAAACAAAGAGCAGTCTCCACGCGTAGCTGAGTTGAGGGAAGAACTCCGTCGCAAGATTGCCGCCCACACTCTGAACGCAGGAGTCCATGCAACCGCGATACTAAGCCTCACCCTATACCACCGAACTGCACCGAGTGCTTGCTATCCCGCAATGTTTGAGCCCAGCCTCACCGTCTTCGTTCAAGGACGAAAGCGCATAACCCTTGCCGGAACGACTTACCGATGCGACGAATCGACATTCGTCCTGAGTTCCGTTGACGTGCCTGTGGTCAGCCAAATCGTCGCAGCAAGCGAGGACGTTCCCTTGCTGTCGTTGCATCTCAAACTCGATATGGCAGTAGTGCGGGAAATTCTCAGCCAGGAAGAGTTCCATGCACCTGACGGTTCATCCCCAGGTCGTGGCATCATGATTGGGAAAACGACCGTCGATCTGCTGAAGCCCTTTTGTCGGCTTATGGACCTTCTTGACGCTCCAGAAGACATACCGTTCCTTAGCGACCTGATCCAGCGTGAGATCATGTATCGCTTACTTCGAGGACCTCACGGAGAGCGGCTGCGCACGATCGCCACGCTGGGCGATCAGAGTCACAGAACGGCGAGGGCCATCGCTTGGCTCAGGAGCAATTACACGAAACCTTTGCGTGTAGAGAAACTCGCGGAAGTTGCACGCATGGGAATGTCAACCCTGCATCATCATTTTCGCGCGTTGACGGCGATGAGCCCACTTCAATACCAGAAACAGCTTCGATTGGTTGCCGCGCGAGAACGAATGCTCATTGAAGGGATCGATGCCGCGAGCGCGGCGTTTGAAGTCGGCTATGAGAGCGCGAGTCAGTTCAACCGCGAGTACAAGCGCTTCTTTGGTCAACCGCCGATGCGGGACGTCAAAGTGCGTCGACTCGCCGGCTCCGCAATGGTCAGCGACTAACCACCGTGCAGATTATTTCCCTGTATGAGGTGTCCCTCTAAAGATTCTGGCGATCCCCAGGACGCTTCTACGTTTTGGGCATGTTGCTTCCCCTCGGTCTTCATGCCAATTCACGATTCATGGATCTCATTCATTTTTGCATCTTCATCGACTTGCAGGTACTTAGACCACAAAGGGAGAGTTTCTCAATGAACGCTACATCTGAAACATAGTAGTCGGAATTGCGCAGTATATCGTCGGCGCCCATCATGCGCCATCGTGTCAGTGCGGAACACGATCCTCCAGACTTCCTCTGCATACATGTTGCTTAGCAAAACTGTGCCCATAAGGAAAGAGGTTAGCGCTCGTGGCCGCTTTCGTCATTGGCACGATGGGCGTGGCCTACGCGCAGAATGCAGTAGAGCAACAGGATCCGAAAAGTGAAAATGGGGCGTCGATGAGAAGGGATTTACTGCGCTTCAAAGGTGCTGCCGAACGCCTCATCGATGCGCCGATGAAAAAGCATAGAGGTGAACTGGGGAGCCATCGCGCATAAGTGGTCGAGGCTGTTCGTTATTTCGCGGCGTTCTTCTGTGCCGCCCTGCAGGGTGGGCCGAATGGCACGTATCGAAAAAAGGCGTCAACGACAATTCATGAAACGGAACACTTCCTCCATCATCTAAACAATTAATCAACGGAGTGTGCGGCAGGGCCGTACACGATCCCTTGCTAATTGATCGGTATTCGATCGCTAATTTACTGTAACCATGCCAAGACGAATTGCCATTTTGGGTGCATCCGGAGCCGTAGGGAGCGCCTTAGCCGTTCATATTCTACGAGCCAGGCTGCTGGAGCCCGCCGATCAGCTTTTGCTGGTTGGGCGTGGCGCACTGGCAAATGAACATAGATTGCTCAGCATGCGCGTCGATCTGCTGGATGCATTCGACGACCAGCGGGTCCACATCGAGGTAGTTCCCGACATCCCCGACGTTGAAGCGGATATCGTACTGGTCGCCGCGGGAACGAGGTTCTCTTCAAAAGTACCGTCTCGGCGTGACTTCGGCGCTACCAATCGCGCCATTTTCGAACGGATCGCCGGTCAATGCGTACCACGTCTCTCTCGTGCGCTATTTATCGTTGTCAGCAATCCCGTTGAGTTGGCTGTCAAGATCCTCTCCTCTGCAATCGATCGAGAGCGCGTGATCGGGATGGGAGCACAGCAGGACTCTCTTCGCTTCGCCCGAGCCATAGCTGTGGATCTTGAGATCAGCCGCCACGACGTACGAGCCAGCGTACTCGGCGAACACGGCATTGGCATGATTCCCCTCTGGCGGAGCGTGGAACTCATGCAGGACAATCCCCGGGCGGCAGATCGCCTCGCTGATCTGCGCGCCAAGAGCGCGGAATCGCCCATCGAGGGTCGTGTTGCCAACCTGCTTTCTGCAGTACAGCAACTTGTCTCCATGGATCGCATCGCTGAGGCATATGAACTCACACGAAACGCATTGCCCGATGCACGCATCGTTGTAGAGCCCTACATCACCTTTCATAGCCTACGCTCGACACCCAACGCGACTGCGAATGCAGCTGTACAGGTCATCGCAGCGGCGGCGGCAAATGATCGCCGTCGCATCCATGGCCAGGTTGATGTGAAGGGTGAAGTCGCCGGTATGCACGGAGTATGCGGAGTACCGGTCACGATCGGACTGGATGGCTGGCGTCCCGAACCGCTCGACTGGCTGAATCCGGAGGAGATTCGCGCTATTCAGAAATCTACGCAATCGACTGAGGAGTTTATATCGAAGACTTTGATCGACGCGGTGAGAGCGACCCTGACACCTGAGGCGTTGTTGGCAATCGATCTGACCGCAGCCAGATAGATACTGAGAAGTAGGGTTTCTCGGAAGTCACGATTAGTGACGAGAATCGCGATCAGGACCTATCCGGATCTAACCAAATTGCCGGATAGCCGGTTTTACGGCCAGATGGACTGATGAGGATCGGTAAACAGAAGACTTCCCGTTACCGATCGGATCCTGGATGAGCGCAATGGCGATTTCGCGTCAATCGACCATCACTCTTGGTGATATGCGGGTTCTCGTTCGGAAACTGGTGGAAGTCGAACCCACTCCGTCGAGGTCAATTCTCCGGAAATGTCTCACCGAACATAGGGGACTTCGGAATCAGCCTGGAATTGCTCTGCGCGAGTGCGAGGCCTGAACCGTCGTAGATAGGAACTCAAGAAACGCACGCGTCTTCGGTGCGAGGTATTGGCGCGAGGGATAGTAGGCATAGAGGGGGAAACGTTCCTCGTCCCAATCCGGAAAAAGGGTCACCAATCGTCCACTCGAGAGATGGGCGTCCACGCCGAGTTCGAGAACTTGAGCGATCCCATATCCAGCCAGGCACACTGCGTGCATTGTTGCGACGTCACTCAGCATGAGCTGGTTTTGCGTCTCAACCTTGATCTCCTTTCGACCTTTACGGAATGCCCACTCGAAGGGTCGGCCCGTCTCCGGATCTCGAAAATCGATCATCTGATGCCGTTCCGCGACCAGTTGCTGGGGGTCGGTAGGGTGGCCGTGTTTCTTCAAGTAGCCGGGCGAGGCTACGGTAAGAACTCTGGTGTCCAGCAATCTTCGAGCGACAAGAGTGGAGGGGCGCGGTTCGCCAAAGCGAATTCCCAGATCGTATCCATCCGAGATCAGGTCTCCGAGGCCCTCCCGCGTGATCAGGTCTACCTTAAGCTCCGGATATGCTTTAAGAAATCCACTGAGTTGCGGTCCGAGAATGAGCTGCGAGAAGTAAGGGTCCATGTTGACGCGGAGTCGCCCCCGGACGGTCACTTTACCTTCGGCCAGAGCGGAGGTGGCGTCTTCGAGCGCAGACACAATCGGGCCAATGGTCTCGTAAAATCGCCTGCCTTCGTCCGTAAGGGAGACGGAGCGCGTCGTCCGCTCCAGCAGTCGGATTCCAACCTGGGCCTCCAGCCGAGCTACTGCACGGCTGATGCCCGGTTGGGAGACGTTTAAGGATCTCGCCGCGGCCGCGAAGCCGCCCGATCTCACCACGGCTGCAAGGGCGGTCACGCCATTCAGAAGGCGGTCATCGAAACTCATGCACTTATGCTAATTGGTTATAAGTGAAATGCCACGAAGATTAGTTCCGAATCAATCCCCGTGAGTCAGATAGTTGGAAGCACTAAGAGGGAAGGAGAAGAACAGTGAAGATACAACAAATGACGAAGTACATTCTTGGAGGCGTGATCACTGTGGGTCTCACCTTCTTTTGCGCTTCGTCGAACGCACAAGCGAAGGAGAAGAAGATGAATGAAGCACTGACCATCGACGGAGACGGCGCTCAGCGCGATCCAGATATCCATTGGCCCAAAGGACAGCACCCGGAAGACGCTGACCTCTATGCCCACAACGAGATTATGGTGAATGCGAGTTGCGAAACCGTGTTTGCGAATATCGTCGATGCGCAATCGTGGCCGAGCTGGTATCCCAACTCTCACAATGTCGTCGTTCATGACAGCCCGGACAACAAATTGCACGAAGGGACGAAGTTCTCCTGGGACACGTTCGGTGTACACATCGAGAGCACCGTTCACGAGTTAGTGCCCAACAGCCGAATTGGCTGGTGGGGTTTAGGCACGGGAATGAAGGCTTATCACACGTTCCTGTTGGCTAAAACTGACCAGGGTTGCCACATCATCACCGAAGAGGTCGTGAGAGGTGAAGGGGCTATCAAATTCCGCCAGGAACAGCCGAACGCAATGCACGAAGGCCACGATCTTTGGCTAAAAGTCATCAAAGAGCGCTCTGAAAAGTAGAACTAGGGGTGGCGTCTTGGGGGCGAGCCCGCTTGGCTCGGCCCGTCACCCTTCGATAGCAGTTGATCTCATCCGGATTGGCTGACGACCTTGAAGGACCGTTCGGAGAAGCGCTGACATTACAACAAATCATTTCCAGATAGGAAGGAGCAAGACTATGGCACGCATATTCATCACCGGATCTGCTGATGGCCTCGGCAGGATGGCAGCAGAGCTGCTGATTGAGCAGGGTCACAGGGTCGTCCTGCACGCCCGAAGCCAGGCCCGAGCAGAGGAGACGAAGAGGAACGTTCCGCAAGCGGAGGCAGTCGTTATCGGCGATCTCGGCACAATTGCCCAGACTCGAAAGGTCGCAGAGCAGGTCAATGCGCTCGGCGCGTTCGATGCCGTCATCCACAATGCTGCCGTCGGCTACAAGGAGCCGAAGCGAATCGAGACGGAAGATGGTCTCTCGCATGTCTTTGCGGTCAACACCATTGCTCCCTACATCCTGACAGCCCTGATCGCGAAGCCGAAGCGACTCGTCTATCTCAGCTCCATGCTTCACCAGAACGGCGATCCGACCCTTGAGGATCTGATGTGGAAGGCTCGCGCATGGGACGGAGAACAAGCCTACTCCGACACGAAACTACACGACGTGCTCCTCGCCTTTGGTATCGCACGACGTTGGCCTGGAGTCCTCTCGAATGCACTGGAGCCAGGCTGGGTCCCGACGAAGATGGGTGGCACCAAGGCAACGGATGATCTGGACGAGGCACATCGCACCCAGGTTTGGCTTGCTGCAAGCGATCAACCCGAGGCACACGTAACTGGAGAGTACTTCTATCACCTGAGGAAGAAGGGCACCCTTCCAGCTGCCCACGACGTTGTCACGCAAGATCGGCTCCTTGTGATCTGCGAGCGCCTGAGCGGTATCGCTCTGCCCGAGTAGCAAGCTTGATATGAATCTTTTGGTGACAGACGCCGCTTCGGTTGGCCGATGTCACCCATAACGATGATAGAAACTAGGAGCCATCAATATGTATGCAGTCATGGGAATCACAGGGAAGGTAGGCGGTGCTGTTGCGAGCACGCTTCTTGCAAAGGGCGAGAAGGTCCGAGGAATCGTAAGGAATCCCGAGAAAGCCGCAGAGTGGCAGAAGCAAGGTGCGGAGCTCTTCAACGCCGACTACGACGACGTGGATGCGCTTACGGCTGCGTTCACCGGTGTCGCTGGCGTGTTCGTAATGGTTTCTCCAAACTTCGCGCCGGCACCGGGCTTCGCCGAGACCAAGGCGACATTGAAGGTCCTGCATGAGGCACTATCAAGAGCTCTGCCGTCGAAGGCGGTCTATCTGTCATCCATAGGAGCGGAACGGGCTAGTGGATTGGGTTTGATCACAAGCTCACATCTCCTCGAAGAGACGTTGGACGATCTTCCGTTCTCTCATGCGTTTCTTCGCGCCGGCTGGTTCTTTGAGAACTCGGCGGGCGACGTAGCGAGCGCGCGGAATGAAGGCAAGATCCGGTTTCAGCTCCATCCGCTTGACCGGAAGTTTCCTCTGGTTGCGACCGCAGACATCGGCAAGGTGGGTGCAGAGACGCTCACCCAAAGCTGGACCGGAATCCGCCATATCGAAGTTGCGGGCCCGGAGGGCTACAGTCCCCTCGATATAGCAGATGCATTCGCGGATGCTGTTGGGCGCCCCATCGAGGCGATCGCCGTTCCCAGGGTGGAATGGGAGACGCTATGGGTCTCACAGGGGATGCCGGAGGGGCGGACGGCGCCCCGGGCGGAGATGGTCGATGGATTCAATTCCGGTTGGATTCACTTTGGCGTACCCGGAACAGAGCATGTTGATGGAGCGACACCGCTTCGTGAGGTGATAACTCAGCTCGTGACTCGCAGCTAACTTTATAAGAGTGTGAGTTAAGGGGCAGCCCTGTCGATGGGCCGCCTCTTCCTTTTCCGAAGGACCTGATCGATAGTTGCTGAAGTATCTATCTGAGTGCCTGAGCCAGTCGGGTAGGGAGTTCCTCTGGAGCAGATCGCACCACCGTCGCAGAAGTTTCCAGATGAATTGAAACGTAACGGATAACTGCGAACACGGGATACCGCCATATGGATTCTGATGTTTTTAGGACGATTGGCCAGCCAGCAATCGCGACGAGATGTAAGCAAGATTCGTTGGATGCTGAGTGATCTCTTCTAACACCGAGGAACTCTTTCCACGCGTTGCCAAAGCTTGTCCAGAACTTCAGAGTTAGCCACGCAAGAAGACGCTCCTTCATAACGGCTTGACGAAAGGATTTTTTATGAAATCAAATGGAGCTTCCCCATCTATACCCCATCCCAATCGCGAGCAAGCGTTAAAAAGGGCTCGCCTGACCGCGGGGTTTCCGAATATAGTGGACGGCAAAAGGATCGACGCTCTGAAGTCGATAAAGATCTCCGATCCTGTGACCGGAGAAGAGCTTGCAAGCGTGACCGACACGCAGAAAGATGGTCTCGACCGGGCAGTCGAGGCTGCAAAGGCAGCGTTTCCCATTTGGAGCAGCAAAACCTGGAGCGAGCGAAGGGATCTTCTTCGAAATGCCATGGAAGAGCTCGAGGCTCATACCGATGAGCTTTGCACGATCCTGACAGCGGAAAACGGCCGGCCGTATAGCATGGCGCAATGGGAGATCACTTGGATCTTCGAGACCTATGTCCCGGCGTTACTCCAGATGGAACTGCCAGAGTCGACATGGAATGAAACCGGTGTCGGACAGATCACGAAACGCTATGTCCCACTGGGTGTTGTCGCCGCGATCAGTCCCTGGAATCTTCCGTTCTTGCTGTCATTCACAAAGGTGTTGCCATCTCTGCTGGCTGGCAACACCGTTGTCCTGAAGCCTGCGGTCTTTACCCCTCTTACGGTGCTTCGAGCTGCCGACTACATTCGTGAAATGCTTCCGCCCGGCGTTTTGAATGTGATCAGCGGAGGGGATGACCTTGGCCCCCTGGATGACGTCGCACCCGGACTTCCAAAAGGTCTCCTTCACAGGATCTACGGAAACCGGACGCAAGGTGTTCGCATCCGCCGCTCCAACCCTGAAACACCTGACCCTTGAGCTGGGCGGGAACGATCCTGGAATTGTCCTTCCAGATGCTGATCCTCAGGCAATCGCCGAGTACCTGTTTCGAAGCATGTTCCTGCTCAGTGGTCAGGGGTGTATCACCCTCAAACGCCTTTTCGTGCACGAGAGCATCTATCAAGCTCTTACGGAAGCCCTCATATCGTGTGCTCAACATCAGAAACTGGGCGATGGGTTTGATCCGGAGACCACACTGGGCCCTATACAGAACCGCCCCCAGTTCCTTCGCCTCCAAACAACATGGGAAGAAATTCAAAAGGCGAAGGCTCCGATCCTCTATCAGGGGAAGTTCCATCGGAGGGTGCCGGCATGTTTTTTCCCGTCACCCTCCTGGACAATCCGCCTGCGGAAGCGGCTTACGTAATCCGGGAAAACTTTGGACCATTGCGGGCCGTTATCAAGTACAACGACCTCGACGAAGCCGTCCGGCTGGCCAACGGTACCCCGTATGGCCTTGGAGCCTCCGTATGGGGTACAGATCCTAAGTCACTGGACGCCGTTGCACGTCGGCTTGATGCCGGGACGGTTTGGATCAATCAACACCTCAATGCCCATCCCAACGTTCCATTCAGTGGTCATAAGAATTCAGGGATTGGCATTGAATTCAGTGAAGAGGGGCTCAAAGAATTCTGCAACGTGCAGGTCATTGCGAACAACCGACAGGCGATAAAGCTGGTTCTGCGGGCGCAGAACCAGCTTGTCCCTTGTCTCAGCCAAAAGCGGCGCATTCGTTACTTGCATCCTGCAGATTACGAACGATTTATTTGATCATCGTTCCTCCCGATATCCAGATCGGCGGTGCGACAATCCAATACGAATCATTACCAAGGGAGACCATCGAATAGTTGGCTCTGTTGCATTAACTGGGGCACACGCAACTCGCTCTTACCGATGTTGCACATCAGGCAGCAACATTGAACAGCTTGTTGATGAATTGAATTTCGCCGGCGACCTCGGCTTGCAGAGGAGGCAATGGCGGCGGCGGATCATCCGCATGACTTCAAATCCCTTGATGGTGGCAGACGCTGTTCTCATCGTCTGAAAACCGCGGGTGGGACGGATCACCCGCTTGAGGCCACCGTGGTCTGCCTCAATGATGTTGTTTAGATATTTCGACGTGCGGTGCTTCGTGTCCTGTGGCAACTTGCCTTCGCGCTGCAGCCGGCGAATCGCCTTGGGATAGGAGCCCAGCTTATCGGTTGTGATCGAGTGCGGTGGCCAATTACGCATCGTCTTCAGTGCCTTGCCCAAGAAGCGGTGTGCCGCGCACGTGTTACGGCGGTCCAGCAGCATGAAGTCGATCAACCGGCCATGCTTGTCGACGGCGCGGAACAAGTACTTCCACTGTCCACCGACCTTGACATAGGTTTCGTCCACTCGCCAGGAGCTCGAGCGGTAGCCTTGATACCAGCGGATGCGCTTTTCGAGCTCAGGCGCGTAGCGCTGCACCCACCGGAAGATCGTCGAGGCGTCGACCTCAACTCCGCGCTCTTGCATCATCTCCGCGAGATCGCGATACGTGATGCCGTACTTGCAATACCACCGCACGCATACCAGGATGATCTCGACCGGAAATCGGCGGCGCTTGAAGATGGACATCTGCTGGACTCCTCGACTCACCTCTCACCATACACGGCCTTAGTTAATGCAACAGAGCCCTTGGATGTCACCAAGTGCTCCTCAACTCCGCGACTTATCCATCCAAACATTTCGCCTATGTGTCAAATTGCGAGTTGCCGACAATGCAGAATTTCTCAATTGACGAGGTGCGCGTTTCTCGGTATTCATGCACAGTTCGTCGCTACGTTGCTGTACTGATACGATCCGATAACGAGTCCTGTCGTCTCCAACTACGCGACCACGTGAGAAGAAGGAGCTGCGCCGCAATGGCCCCGCAGAGGTCAATGCAGACATCGATTGGGGAGCTCGTCCGGCTCGGCAAAAAGCTCTGGTGGTACTCATCTAAGATGGCTATCAAAAGCGTGCATGATACTGCCAGGAAGGCGGCACGCAGCCAAATGGGACGATACCTGCCGCACCTGCGGTGTAACGTCCGAAGCCAGCCATAGAGAAAGGCTACGCTGACACCTCCATAGCCGACGAAGTGGCCGGTCTTACGGATGAGGTGGTGCACTTCTGCCCAGTGCGGCGTACTGATCGGGCCAAACAGGCGCGCCCATAACGGATAGAGCCACCGACTGGTGTTTTCCGCCGACATGGTCGCCGTTGACTCAGCGACGATCACCGCAACGCTCAGCGCAGCAGGGAGCCAATCCATGGCACGGGAAAGTCTGGAAGAGCGCGAAAGTCCCATGTTTGCATTGTAGCGGTCGCAGAGAACCTCCTAGTGAGCAATGAGGTCGTCGATTGGCTTTCTTGCCTTTGGAGCAGCTCGCTCATAGTCCTCATCCAAGAGCGCAGCCACGGTCGCCGCCGGCAAGTGGCTTCGTTCAAGTCCGGATTACTAAGATGGTCCGCCGCTTGATCTTCCCGGGGAGATCTTGTAGGCAGATTCAAGGAGGATCATCGACATGCAGATTCGATCGGTTGGTATTGACCTTGGCAAGACGACCTTTCACCTGGTGGCCCTTGGTGATAACGGCAAGGTGCTGCTGAAGAAGAAGTTTACCAAGAAGCAGTTGATTGCCTTCACCGCGAACATGCAGACCTGCTTAATCGGGATGGAAGCATGTTCGGGGTCGCACTTCCTCGGCCGGGCTTTACGGGCACAAGGCCATGATGTGAAGTTGATTCCAGCCCAGTTCGTGAAGCCGTTTGTGAAGTCGAACAAGAACGACTTCATCGATGCTGAAGCAATCGCCGAGGCAGTAGAGCGCGAGAACATGCGCTTCGTGGCGATCAAGACAGATGACCAGCTCGACCTGCAGGCTCTCCATCGCGTGCGTGACCGGCTTATGACGCGAAGAACTGCTCTGATTAACCAGATTCGTGCGTTTCTGCTGGAGCGGGGCATCGTGTTCGCCAAGAGCCCGATTCGGCTGAGGGAAGCTCTGCCTGAGGTGCTTGAGAACGTCAACGAGAACCCTCACCCCGAGAATGCGGAACCTGGTTGCCACGCTGTGGAGCGAGTGGAAGGACCTGGAGCTTCAGATCGCGGAGATGAACGACGAAGTGGAACGGATCGCTTCGAGCGATGCTGCGTGTCGGAGACTGCGGCAGATCCCTGGCATCGGACCGCTAGTCGCAACCGCGATCGTAGCTTCGATCGGCAACGGCGCAGCCTTCCGCAAGGGACGAGAGTTCGCGGCCTGGTTGGGGCTACTACCGAACCCTTCATTCGAAACTTTTCCGTTGCATTCACACGGCGGACCATACATTCGGCAAGTTCGTCGCGAAGTTTCCGAGAACCCCGTTTTACATCCTTTTCTACGAATACTTCCATGGCGACAACGGCGCTGGACTGGGAGCAAGCCACCAGACCGGTTGGACCGGAGTGATCGCCCGCAGCCTCGACCTGTTCACGCGGCTGACTCCTGAAACTGCGCTCGAGACCCCCAAGACGGCGATGGCCGAGATCACACGACGGCGGGTGGCAGGTCAGTGAGCGAAACCTTCCGGCGGTATCTCACTCCTCGGGGGGTTCACTGTGGGAGAAGTTCCAGAAGGCATTTATGGAGAAGATGTGGTCGACCCGGTCGGGCCCGTTGTTGTTGAAGGTGTATTGATTCATGTAGCCCATCTCTGTGCGGATCGATCTGCTGAGGTTGATGCCCGGGCCGACGAAGGCCCGATTCCTGTCCGTTCCTGACCTGGCTCCGAAGTTGGTGCTGTTCAGGTTGACGAATATTTCGTCGTACACCGCAATCAGCCAGATCTTTTTCGCACCCAGCGGCTGTATCAGCTTGCCCATCTCGCGGAGACGCACGCCAGTGCCGCTGCCGGCGCTATGGAATCGCTGCTCGAGACGGGTTCGCGACGAAAGGTCCGTACTGCCGACAAGACGCTGCCAACTGATCTGTTCCCAGATGCGGTTTTCAGTCGACGATTTTAGCGCATATGGCCGGTCCGTGCGGACGTAGGCATAGCCAACCCAAAGCGACCAGGCTTTATTCAGCGAATAGCCGAAACCCGGTCGCACCAGTCCCTGTGAAAAACGGCTCGAGTCGTCTCCAAACCGCAACTGTCCATCCATCCATAGCCGCCATGAAGCCTTCGCATTATTCATCGACTGCGGAAGCTTCCCCGTCATTGAGCCCGCGAACCACGTCCCTGAGTCAACGTACTGTGCTTCAAGAGTTGGAGCAAAAACGAGCATGACTGCAATGGACAAGAAACCGATTACGAGGAGATGGTGCAGGCGTGGCCTTTTGGCTATGCGCTCCGCCTTCAGTTGAGTTTTCTGTCCCGGGATAGCATGCAAACCGGCGTGCGGAACCATTACGCAGCGGCGTCCGCGACCGTAACCGGATGGAACGCCCGCTCGACATTCTCCGAGGTCAGCACCTCGCCGGTGCCGATGTTGTATACCCATCCCGAAAGGGTCAGCTCCCCACGTGCCATCGCGCCTGCCACGGAAGGATGCGTGCGCAGATGCTGAAGCTGCAAAAGGACATTCTCCTGGGTCAGCCGTCTAAGTCGCTCGTCGGCCTTATCGGCAGTCTCACCCCGGGGCTCCGCCGCACTCAATGCAGCGTGTGCGTTAGTTAGCCAGCCCTTCACCGCAGGCAGTCCGTCTGTCGACCCTGGCGTAAGCAGTGCCTTCATCGCGCCGCAGTCCGTATGGCCGCAGACGGCGACGTGCCTGACCTTCAGCGCGCTCACCGCATACTCCACAACGGCACTAACACCGCCCATCATCTCTCCATACGCCGGAACCAGGTTGCCGACGTTTCGCGTGACAAACAGCTTGCCCGGCTTCGACTGTGTAATCAACTCCGGGTCAATCCGTGAATCGGCACAAGTTATGATCAACGCTGCCGGCTCCTGCGGCACACTGGCCGCCTTCACATACAGCTGCGCGTTTGCCGGATAAATTTCAGTCTGAAATTTCCGGATTCCTTCCTTCAGCTCGTTTAGTACGCTGTCCACAGAAGCCTCCTCTTCCTTTCATTTGATGCAGCAGCATCCTACGTCAAAATCTTGACTCGTGTATAGACGCTTGCCATATTGGCGCTATCCCAAATACGCCCATTCTGGGCTATACTACCGCCATCCTGAGTCCGTAAAACGGGGTCGCTCGTGTCCGTCCCAGCACCCCAGCCATCTATCGATATTCATGCCAAAGCTTTGGCCATCAATCTGGACCCCTCCTTCTACGGGACCCATCATGTGCCGATCGCCACGTCACGAACACCCGCGCACCGTATTGAACGAGAGCGCTTGCGCGATCCGCAGCCAACGCCGAAGGTTCCACCGGTGACGGCAGCGATTTTGCCGTTCAAATTCTTCATTAGGAGATCCTCGCACGGCTTTATGGAAGAGTGACACGAATAAACAACACAATTAAGGCGGTAATACGGGCTTCTCGGAATGTTGATTCCGAACCTCCTTCGAAGTCCTGCCAGCTCAACCGGTCGATGCAACACTATCTAATCAGCTGATCCACAAAATGCTTACCCTGAAGAATTGATCAGTTTGGCTGATGTGGCCAAACCTAGCCAGGGTAAGGTTCCGGCTGATCTAACCCTAGCCAGCGCATTTAGCTTTTGTTTTCATTGAAATGTGGGGTCTGAGCTGAGTGTTGCGTCGACCCATTGAGACCACCCCGCTTATCGGCAAGTTCGAGATCAATCTGGTGACGCAACGAACTGCAGGGGAAGATCCAACGGGAAACCTTCCCCGACGGTTATCCACCAAAGCCGATTGAAGGGGACTTCAGACGCCCTCTCCACCCCAAAATTTGGCCATCTTATCGCGTCACAATGGGATCCCGGCCAGCTTATGACGTTTTCCGGTTGGCCCCCGCGAAAGGTCGGTGTTGAAAAGGAGCAGGATAGGTTGGCCAGCTTACCGTGTTTCTGGCCGCTTTATGGTGTCTTCGTCAGGGGTGTAAGTTTCGGCATAATTTGGCCACCGTGGCCAAATTATGCCGAGGAGCTGGAAATATCTCTCCTTTTATTCCTGTCGAATAAAGGATAATTTGGAGCACGCGCCATTTTTGGGTACCTACCAAAAGTTGTAGAACTTGGAAAAGTAAGAAAATAACCCATAATTTGGCCAAATGGCCACTTTATGGGTTATTGAGTGTGCACAGTATCATCACGCCGAACGCGTGCGGTGCGACGGTTGCGGTCCGATCAGGACGATGTCCGGTTCGAGCCAGAACAGCGGTGGCCCGCGGAAAAATCCGTGCATCCCGCATCCGAAGGGCCAGGATGAACGTTAATGCTTCCGGGACCGTCATCGATGGCGAGCTGGTAGCCCATAGCTCTGACGGTCGCCCGAACTTCAATCGTCTCTCAGTGCGTGCCATTCAGTCAGCTCGTTAGCTATTTCGTCGCGGACTGCTCTGTCGGCTCGCCGGATGTTTCTCCAGGCTCTTCGGTGGCAGGCTCCTTCTGCTTGATGGGAGCGAGAAATTGCCATGGCGAGCGAACGATCTGTTTGAGTACATAGCGCAAGATCGATAGGTGCTCCTCGCGTCGCACATCGTAGGCACGAAACGCCACGTAGGAGGCGACGCCAAAGCTGACTCCGAGATTGAGTACGAACATGACTGCGATGCCGACTAGCGCGGTGTAGAGCCATGGCCGTTCGAATGCCGACGAACCAAAGTGGGCGACGGAGAAAGCGAACATGCCGGTATTGAGCGTGACGTGGCGGATATCGAGCGGCAGGCCAAAAAACTTCGAAATCGCAGGCGTGAATCCCATGAGATAACCCAACGCGATGCTTGCGCTCCAGGCTGCGACGTTGTGATCGAACCAGTTGGCGAGCCTCTGCATTCTGCGGACACCGATTCTGTTTCCCAGCGGGTGCTGTGCGATCGCAGCAGGAACATGATGGTAGACCGCGAAGTTTTCGCACCATCCTCCAATAAGCCCGGCGAGCCAAAGTATGATGCCTGTCAGCACAGCGTCGATGGCTGTTGGCGAGGCTAAGGGACGCAGCGATTCGTAGATGTGCTCCGCCTGGTCCGTCGGCAGGTACGGGGATTGAAAGGCCTTGCGCCAGAGCTGATCGAAGATGAAGACCCCGAAGCATACAGCGATGATATTGCCGAGCGCCGCAGCGAACTGTGTACGGCTGATAGATGCAGCGAAATCGGTTATCTTGTCGCGGCGGGAGTCGCCGCGGTTGCGGCGAATGATATCGGCGAGCGTGGCACCTGTCATTGAAGGCTGTTTGGTGGCGAGCGCCAAACCAAAGATCAGCAGCAACAGGAAGCTGATTGCGTAGGTCGTTCCTACGAGAAAAGCTTCGACGAAGGGTGGCCAGTGGTGGCCAATGATGTGAAGTTTAATTGCAGCCGTAAATACCGTGAGGAGGCCGCCACCAATGGCCGCACCCCACATGCGCCAGTACTCCCGGCGATTGTGGGCGATGTAATGTTCCCCGCCGTGTCCTGTGCGCTCGACGGTCTTGCGGGCCAGCATGTTTACGTTCTGCCGAATAAATGAGGAGACTCGCGTGTCCTGGAGCCGGCCGCTGACGAGAGTGTTGAGCAACATGCGAGCGGCAACTAGTGGCTTGCGTGTGTGCTCCACCAGGGTCTCGGTGAGCAGTTCCATGCGGTCGAGGGCTTGATCCATGGCGCTGAGATCGAAGACGAGCGCAGTACTCACGCCGGCGTCTTCCATGTGGAGCCGGACGAGCGCGAGTTCTCCCCGACAGGCGTAGACGGATTCGAGCCAGCGCTCGATGCGAGCGATGGGAGGCTCTGAGCCTTCGGACTGAATGAACTTTTCGGTGGCAAAGACGAAGGAATAGAACGGAGACTTGTCCACCCGCTCGGCTTCGGTGCGTTGGCGGACGACGACGCTGGTGCCTCGCGCGGAGACGCGGGCGGCCAGAAGGCGAAGTGCTTCATAGAGGTCATCATGCACGTGCGGAAAGACAGCAAGGCCTTGCGGATCCCAGAGGGTTGTAGCGAGGCGCGAGAACGATGGTGCATCCAAGTCGAGAAAGCGCTGGACAGCGCGGGGCGAGGTAAAGATAGCGGCGAAGAGGCGGGTCACGTCGGAGTCCTCGCGTGGTGGAGGCAGCACGCGCTGGAAGAGGCGTTCCATAATCTCCGGGAGCAGCGCACGCTGAGCAGGCAGGCCCGTCTCCGCGAAGAAGGGAACGAAATCGAGGGAGCCGAGCATCGCCTTCCATGTGTGCTGCAAGCGGGACCGAAGGTCGTGATCGTGATCCAGGAGATCGAGCCAACTGATTAAGGTGGATTTGAAGGCATCGTCAGAAGGCTGCTGCCAGATCCAGGAGAAAAGCCCGATGAAACGGTTGGTTTGAGTGCAGAGGGTAGTCGCAGCACAAAACAACTCAGTAGATTGGCGTAGCTTCGTTTCCGTCTGCAAGCGACTCTTGGACTTTGCTGATGCCGACCGCAAGAGCCTTCGAAGTTGAGAGTCGAAAGCCATCTAAGCTTCCTTTACTTTGGTACTTCTTCCCCATTCTCGTTCTTCTTCCCGATTCCTATAGGGATGCCCCTCGGGATCACTCTGGGTTGAGGTAACGGGATGGTACCACTCCGACGGCTTTGCATTCACTTTGAATGGCGAGACGAAGATACGCGCGAGATGGCCTAACGGGCACTTCGCAGCGAAGCAGTGGACAGATTAGGATGGCGTATGCCGCGCTGAGTCCTTCTGCTCGCCGCGATGCTATTCGCCTTACCGCCGTTAGATTGACGCGAAATCGCCAACTCGCTCACCGAACAGTGCGGACACAAGACTTTCCAGATTCTGGGTTCTGGGCGGATTACGGGCAACCCGGAATGTATGGTCCGCCGCCTTGTCGCAAGTGAAAAGTGAGAGTGACAGGTTGGTCTGCGCAAATGTATGCGGCCTTCGTTGGAGCAGTAGCTCCTGGCCAGGATGGAATGCGCTGCGCTCTTGTCCCCATTAGTAATGCAGCCTTGAAGGGCTTCTTCCGGTTACGGGTTTTTAGAGCGCCGGGTTCGACCGTTGTGCCATCTCATTGTTCGCCAGCAGACCTGGCAGGAAAATATAAGTGCGTAGTAGTAGCTGGGCTGGGGTTGTGGGAATCGCATACGCGATTTCCAAGCCAGGTTTAGCCGGGCGTCATCTGCAGGCCAGAGGAGCTGAACCGCTGCCGGCAAGCAAAGGAGGCCGATAGACTTCGCCCTTCGCAAGCACGGCCCACGCCATGCGCGCCAGCTTGTTCGCCAAAGCGACACCTGCGACGTTGTAGTGAGTGCGCGAAGTAAGCTGTGCCAACCACGCACTCAGGCCAGGAGACTGCTTGTCTCGAAACTGCAGGACTGCTCGTGCCCCTTGTACAAACAACCGTCGCAAATAGGAGTTCCCGCGCTTGCTAATACCGAGTAGCTTTTGCTTGCCGCCAGTTGAGTGCTCGCGCGGAACTAATCCAACCCAGGCTGCGAACTCACGACCCTTGCGAAAAGCTGCCCCGTTGCCAATGGCTGCGATGAGCGCCGTTGCTGTAAGCGGGCCGATACCGGGAATCGCATCGAGACGTCGGCAGACTTCGCTCTCCTGCGCAGTCTTCTCAACCAGCACCTCGGCCTCTTCCAGCCGTATAGCTAACTGATCCAATTCCAGCTTCAGTTGAGCCAACAGCAACCGCACTGAGCCCGACAGCTTCATCGAGGCGTCTTCCAGGAGTCCTGGCAACATGGCATCCAGATGGCACCGTCCCTTCCGCACCGTGATCCCGCGTTCCAGCAGCAAGCCGCGAATCTGATTGACGACTGCCGTGCGACGCATCACCCATCGCTCCCGCACCCGATGCAGGGACTGAAGATCCAACTGATCATCGGTCTTGATCGGCACGAACCGCATCCTGGGTCGACCCACTGCCTCGGCAATCGCCTCGGCATCGATATAGTCGCTCTTGTTCGTCTTCACGTACGGCTTCACATACTGCGCCGGGATTAGCCGAACTTCATGCCCCTGCTCTCGTAAGGCGCGGCCTAGAAAATGGGAACCACCGCAGGCTTCCATGCCGATTCGTTCCACTCGTAGGTTCGCGGTGAAGTGCAGTAGTTGCTTGCGGGAAAACTTCTTGCGCACCACAACCTCGCCGCGCAGGTTAAGGCCAACAAGATGAAATACCGTCTTGCCGAGGTCAATGCCAATCGTGTGTAGTTCCATGGGACGCCTCCTCCGTGTGCCTCTTATATCCCAACTGCTTGCTGGGTAATGGCGGCGGACCATCCCATTAGTAATCCTGTTGTGCCCGAAAAGTCCGGTGTGGATTCGATAGGTCGCTGCAACACCATCTAGTAGAAGTTCTTCTATAGAGGGATGGTGTTTATGAGCGAAGGGAAGCAGTCGAGACTATCTGCTGTGCAGAGAGCTGATGTCTGGAGGCGATGGAAGGCGGGGGAGTCGTTGCATGAGATTGGGCGTGTCTACGGCAAGTCGCATAACTGCATTCGCTGTGTGTTGTTGTCGCGCGGAGGGATTGCTCCAGCCGCTCGCCAGCGCTCTGGCATAGCGCTCACCTTGGCTGAGCGAGAGGACATTTCCGAGGAATCGCTTCCAGCTCATCGATCCGCACGATAGGCTTTCTGGACGTCGGGAACTACCGTTACCGGGTCCTAAAACCCCTGGCCGACAAGCTAGGGATTCCGAAGCTGAACTTCCAGGTCCTGCGCCGCACGATGGCCACCCAAGCGCAGAATATGGGGTCGGTGAAGGACATCCAGGCGCACCTCCGGCACGCGAAGGCGGACACCACCGCTAACGAGTACATGCAGGCTCTGCCGGAGAGTGTTCAGGGGATGGTTGGGTCGATGTACCTAATGCTCGAAAAAGGAGAAGAAGAAAAAATGATTCTGGCGACTTGCAACAAAATCCAACAAAGCCTCGAAGCAAAACCACCGCTAAGTTGTTGAAAGGATTGGTGGGCACAGCAGGATTCGAACCTACGACTTCCACCGTGTGAAGGCTCAGTCTAAGTGTAACTCATTGATTCTAGGAGCACCGATGGCTCGGCTAAGCATCCTAAATGATCCAAAGTCAAACACATCGTACCGTTGCGTACTGTCGACTTCATCAGAGGTCCGCGTTCTCTCACGCTGGTCACCTCGGCTGGCCAGTTAGGCATTTTCAACCGCACTAGAGGCTTACCGCTCTCGGGACTACGCCATAGCAGGACACTTCTATGGCTATATGTTTGTTAAAAAGGATAGTCAGTAAGCCACTCCGACGGTGATCTATCAGAGTAGAAGGGAATCAGACCCATCGTAACATTCGGATTAGGGAGCAGACTGGATGGAGGTGAGGTGGTATTTGTGGGTCAGCCAACCGGTGAGTGGGACTTCGATGAAACGGTGGAAGAGTAGACCTACGGCCACGACGAGGAGAAGGGCGAGGAGTACGTTGGCGTCCGGACCTATGGGGTCTAGGAAGTGATAGGTAATGTTGTAGCCGTACAAGACTATGCCGGAGACGAGGTAGATAGAGTACGAGGCGTTGCCTAGCGAGACGCCAAGGCGAGCGCGCGGGGAGTGAGTTCGGGAGGGCCGTAGGGCTACGCCTGCGGTGATAAAGGCCGCGGGAACGCCCCAGACGCCGACGCGGTACTAGCTGAGTTCTCCGGTAAAGATGAAGCTTGCGATACCGGTGTTGAAGCTTTCGCCCGAAGGCCGCATAGACGTGTTTCAGGGGCGGCTTGCACTCGGAGCTTCAGTAATGCAGCGGCCAGAAGAGGAAGTCCTCCTCATACTCGCGGAGAGCGTTATTGACTGCCCTCCTGATCATTGGTGCCCTTCTGCTTGCATGCAGCGTCCTCTGGGCAAGCCCAGCAACGGCAAAGGCGGGGTGTTCCTGAAACTTTCACCTGACCCATATAGGAAGTTGATCGGAAAATGACCGACATGCCACGCAAAATCAAATTTACGAAGCAATACAAGCCGATGGGATTTGGGGACAGAGACGACCGTGGTTCAGTAGAAGCGCATCTAAGGGCTAAGGAGCCTTCAAGGCTGGATTCAGACGTCGTCCGAATGACGACGCCAAGAGTCAGGCGTGGCAGCTGGGCTGAGGCGCAGGAGTAGCAACGGACTGGAGATTTCTGATGCCTGATCCGAATCATATCGACCTCATGCAGCAAAACCTCATGCAGCAAATACGTCTCTCCGAAATTGAGATCACCGCGCTCGCGAAGAAGATAGAAAACGCAGGTGAAACAATCGACCGAGCGGAATATAGGGTCATACGACGCAAACAGGAAGAGCATCGTCTCCACATCCTAAAGTGTAAGTCGGCGTTGCTCAAAAACAAGTGGTCATAGCAGACCAATGTGATCTGCTAGCCGGTGTCCACAATGGCAAAAGCGCGTAAAAAGGCCATACATTCTACGCTGTACCTTGCTCCGTCCATTCCCCCACCGATGCCACAAGTCGGAGACAGGGTCATTCCTGAGCGAGTTCGGGTGACAAAAAACCCCGCTAATCGTTACCGTTTAGGGGCAGAGCGACGACACGAAGAGTCAAGCTTGGCAGAGAGGCTGGGCTGAGTCGCAGGAGGCACTCCGTTTTTCTGAAGTTTCCTTCTCTTGAACACGCAAAAGACGTGAGGTACAATGTTGCCCGCCTCCGGTAGGAGGCAGATGGGAGGGCAACGAGATGTTGCGGGTAAGATGTGAATCGCTAGCGAGAATGGGGCATAAACTTCACAAACTATATACGAACTTGCTCTTGGCAGAGCAACGCGATTTAGCGCAGGCAGAGTACGAATTGCGCAACATGCACAATATGATTCGGCAACATCGTAGAAGTTGTCAACGGTGTTTGTATAACGAGCGAACCGTGGCTTTCAGTGACAAACCTCTTCGTCCTTTTCCAACTGATCCAGGCCGGGACCTTTCCGGATGAAATAGTGTGTTAGCACGCGCTTGCCAAGTCAACCTGGACCCGAAAAAAGGCCCCGCTAATCGTTACCAGTTAGCTGAGGCCAGTTGGAGGAGTGTTGGTAGTTTTATTTAACAACCTTATACGGTCCACAATTCATTGTGAGAAATGCCTTGCTTAGACCGCCGGCTTCCGGCAGATATGCTGAACCAGTGTCGACTCGGCAAGTAGCTTTATGCTCATCCGCTAGCTTGGCGGACGCGTTGAAAAGCGCATCGAAAAGATCGTCAGTTGACTCGACTTCACGATCTAAGACTTCGTGCTCTACCCCGACGATAACCCGATCATGCACGTACAAGACCGCAAACGGAAAGCTGTTTCCCTTTGTGTTCACCCAGACTTGGGTCACGGGAGGAGTCCCTTGGCCAGCTACTTCTCACCTCCGATGCGGCAGACGACGTTGAAGCAATCGATGATTAAACTACGGTCTTTAGCATGATGACCTTCTCGGGATCGAGACCTGGGCTCTCAGCGGATAACGGTTCATTTAATCAATCCTGCGAGTTCGACTGGTAGCACGAGAGCCTCTTCCGTATTTCCTATTAGGAAGGGCCTTAATTGGTACTGACCATGTAATTCCCCGACCTCAAAGATGACGTGGTCTGGGTAAAGGAGATCTTTTACAGTGGCTCCTTTATGTGAACCGGAGCCATTGTAGTGGTCGTGCTGAATTTCTACGAAGATGGGTGGTCGATCCCGCCGGATTGTTTCACGCATCCCTGCTAGCGCCTTGGCCTCGAAGCCTTCGACGTCCATTTTGAGAAGTGTGATAGGAGGAAGCTGGTTGGCTGCGAAGAAGTCGTCGCCGCGGACCACTGGTACCGAAAGGACCTCGGTGGAGGCGTTGTCGGGGAGGTTGTTGCTCAGAGTCCCAGTACCCTGGTTAGCGCCCGTGGGAGGGTGGAAGTTGCCGTTTTCGTTGAGGTCGCCGAGGGCAACTGGGAAGATGGTTACGTTGTCGACACGGGCATGGTTGAGCTTGCGTTTCATCTCACTGCGCACTACAGAAAAGGGCTCAAAGGAGAAGACATGGTCCGCATGGCTGGACATGAACAGGGTGTGATGGCCGATATTGGCTCCCACGTCAAAGAAGTTTACGGGCTTGCCCGTGGCGCGGAGTGCGTCGGCGACAGTGGCCAGTAGACGCACCTCGTGCAACTGGAAGGCTCCGTAGTAGAAGACGGACCAGTCGATGAAGTTAGCCAGGTTTCCAGAGTACGACTTGCCAAAAAAATCGGTGACGAAGGGGCTCGACTTCTGATGATCGGGATGTGAGAAGGTGCGGAGAATTCTGTCGCGGCCGCGAAGCCAGTGTTGATGGCCCACGAATCGCAGGAGTTGTTGCTTCGTAGATGGCATGCTGCAGATGATACCGCAGGAGTCTTATTTGTAATTACAACAGAGAAAGAAAGATGGCTTGGTCGGCGACACGAATTAATCGAATGTTGGTTCTGCTAAGAGGGATTGCTCGATCAATCCCAGCTTGTCTCTTGTGGCTTACGAGTCCTTGCTCGTCAGGCCGAATCGAACGTGTAGCGGATCCTGTGTTTGTACAACGTTGAGGTGAATAGAGTTCCAATCTTAACGGCCTCTAGACTGTCCCAGCCTTTCGTTGGCTGGTGCGCCAGTTTACTGAAGCTCACTCATGTATTCATGAAACTCCTCTTCGTCACAAAACCAGCCGTAGAGATACACATGGAGCATTTGAATCTTCAATAGGCGCTCTCCACAATACCGGCATTCCGCGGTGGGACGAGCCTTTGAAAGGCTCAGCCAGCTTAAGAAAGATTTACCCATGTAGGTATACGATCGTACATTGTTTATCGCACTTAGGTTGAGAGATCAAGGCAAGACAATGGGTGTAGTGCCGGTGGCTGGTTGCCAGCTTCGATCCCGGCGATGAACTAATCCGCTAGCGTTCCTAAATAAGCGTAGATATGTCATAACCAGTTCCCCTAAACTTCCATCTCAATCGGGGAGTACCCGCTCCCTTTTGTGCCAGCTCTCATGAAAGAGACTGTACACAAGGGAATGGCGTATGGCTAAAAGGAAAAAGCATACCTGAGCAGATTTTGGATTATTGCGGCCCGATCGAGGCCGAACCAATTTCGCTTATGCGGGACTCGGCTCGTGCAAAATCGCCAATTCACTTATCGAGGGCGTCGATTAGTACCGAGAAGTCAACCTACGTTGAGTAATCGTCACATGGACGACTAACGGGCTAGGTCATTCTGTCTGTAGTAGCTGGTCGGGAGGGGCAATGTGGGGTATGTACCCGGTTCCCGAAATCTGCTATACACGCAGTTAGACCATGAAACTCCGTCTGATTGTGTTGTCCGCTGCCGTAATTGCGACTCTGCCGCTGCCGTCCCATACTCAAACTCCGACGTCCTCCGTGGATCCATACCGCGACGAGCCGTTTGTCTTTGAGCGGTACGACACCACCACAACAATGAAGGCCGACGGCACCGGAGACATAGTGCAGCATGTGATCGTGCGCATTCAGTCCGACGGCGTGGCGCGGCAGTTCAGCGTGTTGAATCTGCCTTACGCTTCAGCAAATTCGACCGCGACGATGGAATTCGTACGCGTGCATAAGCCGGACGGCAGCACAGTAAACACGCCAGTCGACGACGCCATGGAGATGCCCGCAGAAGTAACCCGCGAAGCGCCGATGTACTCAGACCTGAAAGAGAAACACCTCCCCGTGCGTAGCCTTGCGTCGGGCGACCGGCTCGAATATCAGTTCCACACGGTCCTTAGCAAGGCGCAAGCGCCGGGACAATTCTGGGGGCGGAGCATTTCCTGGTGCAGGGTGGCGTGGTTCTGGAACGGAGTCTAACGCTTGCCGTGCCGGAAAAGACCTACGTGCAGGTTTGGAGCCCGAACCACAAGACGACGCCGGTGACGCGCGACGGAATGCAGGTGTGGACGTGGACCTCCTCGCAGACCAAGGCCAGCGCACGTGACGAGAACGGCAAGATGACCGCGGCCGAGGTGAAGGATCCTGACGAGGACGCCGACGGACGCAAGCTGCCCAGCGTGGCATGGACCACCTTCCACAGCTGGGCCGAGGTTGGCGACTGGTACCGCAGTCTGGCGGAGCAGCGCCTTCAGCCCACCGCCAGCGTGCGAGCCAAAGCCGATGAGCTGACCAAGAATGCGAAGACACCTCAGGAACAGGCAGAGGCGCTCTATCGCTTCGTTGCGACGCAAATCCGCTACATCTCGCTCTCGTTCGGTGTTGGCCGCTTCCAGCCGCATACACCCGACGAGGTGCTGGACCACGGCTACGGCGATTGCAAGGACAAAGACACTCTGTTGGAGAGCCTCCTGCGCGCGAAAGGGATGACCACGGCACCCGTGCTGATCGGGGCGGGGATTGCGCCGGTAACGGATGTGCCATCACCCGCGGTCTTCAACCACGCCATCACGACAGTCGAATTGCCTGACGCAGCCGGCAAGCCAGAGCGAGTCTGGCTCGATTCCACCGCTGAGGTCGCACCCTTCCGCGTCCTCATGCCCGTCATCCGCGACCAGCAGGCGCTCGTCATCCCGGATAAGGCTCCGGCCGAAATGGAGAAGACTCCGGCGAACCCGCCCTATGCCTATCACGAAGACTTTGTCGCCGAGGGCACGCTGGACAGTGGTGGTCTGCTGAAGAGCCACATGGTATTAACCGCGAGATCTGACAATGAGTTGGAGTTGCGCTCCATGATGCAGCGGCTATCACCCGCACAATGGGATGATGCGATGCAGTACCTCTCGGGGGCAATGGGGTTTGGCGGTAAGGTGAGCGGCACGGATATGCGCCAGACCGACGCAGCTGCGCCGGTGAAGATCAGCTACGATTACAGCCGCGAGAAGTACGCTGGGTGGGAGAACAATCAATCGTTGCCTCTCTTCCCCGCAGTTGAACTCACTCTTGTAAGCGAAGAGAAGGCGCCCGAACACGATATCGATCTTGGCGCACCGCGTACCGTCGAGGCTCACAGCACCATGGCCCTTCCCGCGGGCTATCGTGCAGAGTTACCCGACGCAGTTCATGTCGCCCGGGAATTCGCTACCTACGACAAAACATATCGCTTTGTCGACGGGAGGATCATCGCGGATCGCAAGCTGGTCGTCAAGGTGCATAAGCTGCCGCGTGACCGATGGAAGGATTACCTTGCCTTTCAGAAAGCAACTCTGGTGAACGATGGGGAGCCTTACCTGCGGCTCATCCCGCCCGATCACCTCACGATTAACAAGGAGGGCGCGAAGATCGCATCCACCACGCCAGCCAAGGATACGACGCCTGCAGCCGAGCCCTCGAACCCCTCTGACACGCGGCAGCAGCTGGTAGAGATCACCGCTATGCTGCAGCGAAGAGATATTGGTGGGGCCCGCAGCCGCCTCGAAGCTTTACGCAAGAGTTCGCCGGATGCGCCTTACGTCCTGGGTATGCTTGGCGTCGTCAAGGCGACTGACGGGGATCTTGACTCCGGCGCCCGCGATGTCGAAGCAGAGATGAAGGCACATCCCGATGACGACCCCTGGATGGTTCTCGGACTGGCCCAGGAATACAGCAACAAGCAGCGGTTCAGCGATGCTGAGGGATTGCTGAACACATACGGCGGTGGCAGCGAACGGGTTCAGCAGATGCGAGTCTATGTGTTTGACAAACAGGGCGACTACACCCATGCGCTCGGAGTTCTGCGCGATCTTCAGGCGCGCCAACCCGAAGACCGCGCGGTGGCCTCGCAGGTGGCAACCACGCTATACGAACTGCATCGCAACGAAGAAGCCGCCATGGCCGCGAAGAAAGCGATGGACGGTAGCGATGATCCGGATGTCATCAACAATAACGTCTACGTGCTGTCGGAGACGAAGATCGATCTGCCGTTCGCGGAGACGCAGTCGCGCCGTTCGGTCGATCTGCTGGAAAGGGCGACCGCCTCGCACGTTTTGGAAGAGGCGAATACGAAGGCCTTTGCCGAGTCGGCGAACCTCACAGCCTCGTGGGACACGCTGGGCTACATTCTGCTGCTGGAGAGCAAGCCGAAGGAGGCCGAGCCGTACCTGCGCGCAGCATGGTTCTCACAGCAAAACGTAATCGTCGGCAATCACTTGGCGCAGGCCTTCGAGAGTCTGGACCGCAATGCAGATGCGCTATGGATGTACCGGCTTGCGAAGCAGGCGGAGCATGCGGCCGATGCGAAGCAGGACTTTGCCGAAGTGGCTGCGGCCATTGCGCGCCTTGAGAAGGCCGGGGTCAAGGCGGCCAGCGGCGAGCACTTTGCAACGTCGATGCAGGACTTTCGTAGCTACCACGTCAAGAATGGCGCGGGTGCGGAGGGTGGCGGCACGGTACGTCTCCAGTTGAACGCCGATGGTATTGCGGCAGCTATGCTCGTCTCCGGTGATGCAAAACTGAAGCCCCTGCTGGACGAGGCAAAGTCGCTGCATCTGCCCGGCGCGGAGCCAGCCGGATCGTCCGCGCGTGTGCTGCGCGACGCGGTTGTGTACTGCGGTAAGAAGAGCTCGACCTGCGATTTGGTATTTATGCTCAACTCTGGAATCGCAGTGGAAGGCGCGTCAGAGTAGATTCGCCACGTGGTTTCATGTCGTCCCGGTTCATTCCTGAAACTTGGATCTGACGCCGGGTGGCTCCAGGTGGCGAGTCGGCGGCGATCGCGGCAGGCATGTCTCCGCTTGACCTGGGTACCGACCTTGCTATCTCCGTGCGGGGTTATGCTGCCACCTAGTGCAATGGAATGCTGCCAGCTAGTGTGCAAAGTATCATTCACGCCGAAGGTGTTCGGTGCCGCGGTTGCGGTTCGATCAGGACGATATCCGGTCGAACTCAAGAGAGTATAAGGTGTGGTTTGCCGACCATCCACCCGGAACACGAACTAATGGCTCCTCGATGAGCGCATTGCCCTGTTATCACCAAATGAGGCCTTGCAGCACCGCAATAAGTAAGTACGAACCCACTCGCCAGAACTGATCTGACAATCGAGACATTGACTTGCATGGGGTCCTCAGATGGACTCTGAGCGAGACCTCAAGAGCTCACTGGTAATCAGCTCTAAATTCACCTTCACATCCGATATAGCGAAAAAGACCGCGGATGTCTCCGGTTTGATTAGCAGAAAATCACCCTACCGACGAACGCGAGCAGACGACCGCCTGGCCGAGCAATGTTGCTCGCGTGAGTCGTGGCTTTTTCAGACAGTTCATTTTAACCAAGGAATTTAGAGCCTGCGTTGGCTGGCCGTTACTGGTCGAATCGCTCTGACCACAAGCACGGGATCAGACGACGCACAGTGTCCGGGGTAATCGCAGGCAGATTCGGATCTTCCATCCACCTCATCGACTCTTCCCGGACGCGATGGTCCTGCGATGAACATCAGGAAATCTCCCCGCGATGGTGTATCGACCTTGTCTTTCACATACCTTTCCCAGATCGAAGACCAATTTTTCGCAAGATAGATTCCGGAGATTGCCGTCGCTCTTTCGGTGAATCCTGCGAGCACAAAAGACAGCTTGCGGGGTTCGTCCCGATAGGTGTGGCGGAGTATGATGGCGTAGTCTTCTACATCCTTTGCATTGGCTCCGCTAGCACCCTTCAGCCACCGGTCGAGATACCCCTCGTCCCACTTCAGCGGCAGCAAACGAAAAAGTCTTTGATCTCGCTAGGGGCGGGCTTCGCGAAGTATTTGAGCCGCTTTTGCGGTTTGAGTTTCTCGTGTAACGAAACAGCATCGCCGGAATCTGGCTCGCGGGTTACCTGCATCCAGTTTTCACACGCGTCGGTTAAGGCAAAGTCTACCTGGTCGGTGAACCCAAGTCCCATGGAGATATGGAAGGGACTGTGCAATGCGAAGGCATCGGCCTTGTGATGCTCGCTTATGGAGATCTCGGGAATTCCGAAGCCATAGCGGCGGAGTCTCCTGCGATCGCGGTCATTCGCGGTCTGGCGGGAAGTGACCACGGCCTAAGCGAGCGCAAGACCCGCAGCGTTCCCAGCTCAGAATGTCCCTCAACGTCTTAAGTTGACAATGCCTCAAAAATGGCTGGGAAAACGCACTTGCCGCAAACACCAATGTTGCGGTCAAGCACAAGAACAAGACGTTCCTGCTCATCTTCATCTCATCTTGGTCCCGATCAGCCCACTTGGAAAAGCTCGATCCCGTGCGCCTTTCCGAGATTGCCTGAATACTTCTTGTCCGTTCCATTGTTCCAATGCTCATGTACGCCAAGGCTGCGGCATCTGATGCCATCGCGTTCAGGATCGTAGAACGTCTTCGAAGGTGGATCATTAGCCAGAGCGGCTTCGCGCAGATAGTTGTCGGCATTTTTAATATCCACGAGATCAGGCCATTCCGAGGTCAGAAAATCGAAGCCGACCGAATCGACCGCCACACCGTCCAACGACATGAAAATGCTGCTCGGCCAGGCATCGTTGAAAGGGGCCATCTTCCATTTGCGCTTTGGTGGTCCATCCGCGTTCTCGCTTCCGTAGAGCCCGTCGACGATAAAGAGCATGGTCTTCTCGCCAAGATCCTTATGACCCAGGAAATCGACGAATGCGGAGTAACTTGGGGAGCCGTCATGGTTGGGAGGAAAGCCGTCGTGCGCGTTTTTGCGCCAGTCGGGATTGATGCTTGTGGCGCCGAACAGATTCTTAGCACAAAGCGTCACCCCTGAACTCACATGCCCTTTTAGCAATGCCGCATCGATTAGGTAGGCAGCCTCGACGACCGTGGTATCGAGACCCGAAGCGTTGCGGCTGGAAACCGAAAAAGGGATCGCGTTGGGCTTGAACTCGGCCTTTAGGCGCCCGTCGCCGCCGATGTGGTCCACGAACACGACGCCAGGAAACTCACTGTGAATCTTGTCGTAGAGATTGCCCGGGATGAACCGGCTGGTATCGAACACGGTGATCGACGATTGCGGCACTTTTCCCGGGCCGGTCAACTGCCGGACGAGCGAAAGGATCAGATGCGGCGACGAGTTGAGACGGTCGATCGTTCCATGATCCGTTGTGTTGTTCAGGTTCGGTTTGATTGCGACCTTCTCACCGGCCTTGTATCCGACGTTGCCACGATCATGAGTGCGATTGAAATAGTGGAAGATGGCGCTCCATGCCTGGGCATCGCTCTTTTGATTTGTAAGACCGCGGATGGAGCGAGAGACCATGCGGTCAATTGCAGCCTGGTTGTTGTTGGCGTCCGCCCACCAGGAACCCGTTCCATCCCAAGTCACAGCCGCCGGATCGTGGGCCCAGGTGACTCGGCCGGGAACTACGCCGCGGGGAACACCCAGTGGGGAAAGCGTGGATCCGAATAAGGAAGAACGCATGCTGCTGGCAGCTGCAATAGAAAGCGCGAAATGTCGGCGCGTCATTTTCATTTGTGGTTACTCCTTCTCTATACATCATGTGTTTCGTGGCGTCATTGAACGGCTCGAGACGCGAGTATGTCCCTGCCTACGCGAAGATCTCGGAAAGTGGAACGACCATGGCAGTGCGCCCACGAGGGGCCGTTGGGGATGCGAGGCAAGTACCAATTGTGATCGGTACGAATGACAGTGACCTCGTTCCTTCGAATTCATCGACCGCTCCCATTCAGCGGCTGTGCTCCGCAACACACCCTTTGATTGCTGGATAGCTCGCAGTTTTAGTCATTATTTATTGGGTAATATCTAGGACTGGTCCGGTGACTTTGAACGTATTCAAGGAAACTATTATGACTCGGGCTTCGATTCCGCCCCCTCGAAGAAGTGCGTTTCCACTGGATTTGAAAAAGACAAAAGCTTGGGCAGTGTTATCAAATTGGATGGTGCCTGTGGCAAGTTTCGAACTCGGAATAGTGCCATCGATGAACTCTTGCGACTGTGTCATGCTGAAACGAACCTTGGCGACGTTTTCGCCTTCTGAGAGGGTACCGACCTGATTCAAAATGTTCTTAATGACTCTCTTGCTCATGGAGTGATGTTACCTTGTGGATTAGAGGGCGGCTTATAATCGAAGGCAATAGGGAACCCGCTCGGGGAGGGGTCGGGTTTGGCGATATCCAGCGACCTCATCGTATGGAGTATGCCCCAATGCAAGAGCCAGCCAACTTCAATTCGACACCTGCAATTGAGGCAAATTGCGAGACCCTACGTAGAATGCTTCTTCATTCAACGCCATCCCCGGCGTTGCAACCATCCCAAACGCCAACTGGTGGTATGGGAAGAAGAATACTGGCATTCTTTTCTGAAGCTACTTCGCCGATGGCTGAGTAAACCTTGTTTATCATCTCTTGGCTCTCAAGAACTTCGACTACGCCGCCATCACAATCGCCGGGGTCGAACTGCTCCACCGTATTCGCAAAGGTCAATTCGCCCTGCATTGCCTACGTCTCAAAGACCAAGCTGCGCCTGCGATCTGGAATGCAGTCCTTGCTGCATAAACCACTGCCTCTCCAGTCGCCTCAACGTGCATACCTCAATATTTGCACCAGAGCCTGCAACATAGATATCGAGGATCATTTGTTCAGTCAGCACAACACTACAATTTTTCTTTGTATGAAGCCACGAGGCCGCCCTCTGGACGAGAGCGGCGTGTGTCCAACCGGGTGCCTGGAGGCAAAAATCTTCTCCTTCAGCCAAATGTGGCTCCTTTCTGATAGTCGAAAAGTCTCATTCTAGTTTTGCTAGATCAAGTCAAAGAGGATGAGATTCGCAAGTTCGAGAAACGGGTCTACTTGGGTGCAGGCATCTTGAACTTCGCTGTCAGTCTGATCGTTATTTTCGGTTTCCTATACGTCATCAACATCGTCGACGTTGGTAATCATGGAATCTCCTCTCTCCTCATTTGTGAATGAAACTGACTGATCAAACAGCAGTGGGATAGACGTGGCTATCCAGCGAGTTGGAAAGCCACGTTGACAACACCTTCCCAATCGATCGGATGACCCGATGCGTCTGTGGCAGGTTGAAAGCGGGTGGCCTGCACGGCACGGATGGCAGAGTCACCAAGGCCATGTCCGAGATCGCTGGTGACACCTAGAACCTGGACGGCCCCAGAGGACGAGACGCGGAGCCGCACCGAGACGACGCCTTCGATATGAAGACTGCGAGCTTCAGCGGTGTACTCTGGCTTGGGTTTGAAGAGAACCTTAGGTGCAGACTTAGCCGTTGCGGTAGAAGGACCCGTGGGTTTCGGCATCGGCGGCGGTGCGTCCTGGCCGAGGTTGACAACGCCGGGCGTTCGGCCTGAAGCATTCATCGGCCCTGTACCGCCGGTGACTCCAAGCTTGACTCCGACGACGCCGGAAGAGGCATTATCTCGTCCGTGCATGTTCTGGCTGCCGGCTGAGCCGGAACCAAGATTGACAACCTGCGACTGCGCTCCCATGCCATTATTCGAAGCCGGCATCCCCGACATTCCCTTGTTGCCAAGATTGATGGCGGTGGTCGACGGTCGATTCGACGGTGCGATCGGATTGGTCTGCGAACCGAGTGCGACCGCAGTCGGATGAGGAGAGTTGTTGACCACCGCAGTAGGCTGGGCCTGGGCGAGGCTGACCACCTTAGGAGCTGGTGGGGGCTGAATTAGCTTGGGCGGCGCCGGAAGAACGACCGGCATCTGCTGCACCATCTTGATGACGGGCGGCTTAGGAACGTCCGGCAACTTGACGTCTGGAAGTTTAATTTTTGGCGGCTCAACCTTTACGACCGGTGGCGGCGGAATCTTTGGTGCCTTGATCTTGACCGGCGGTGGCTCGGGCTTCTTGATTGGAATCGGCTCGGTCAACTCGGTAAGCTTGTGTCGGGTGTCGATTGTTTTCTTTGCAGCTGCGCCGATGATGATGGCGCAGAGCGCGATCATGATATTCGCGACAACCGCGGTGACTACTGAGGTCTTACTCTGAGAGCCGTTGTCTAGTACACCGAAATGAGTGAACTGCGTGATCGGGGTCTTTGCTTCGAGAGGGGGAGGTGGTGTCATTTCATATCCTTTGCGTTACACGGAGTAGATTCACGTTCGTTGAGTTGAAGGCCGAAGGTTGTGAGGGTAGAACTGAATTCCGGGCCTTGGGCCCACGTCGACAAGACATCGACATCCGCAATTCCGTTCGTATAACCGATGCGTCGTGCGCTGTCGGCGTATACGGATGACACCAGGTGTAAGCGATGAGTCGAGAACACCTATAGACCAAAGACCCGGTGCGCGCGCCTGCGCATCACCTGAATTTGATTGGTCGCAACTGAGATCTCTCCCAATACAGTCCCATCCGTATTGGATTTTGTTGGAACGATCAGGACCAGGTCAAAAGGGTGCGACTTAAGGAATAAAGGTAGGTCATGAACCTCGTTTACGACTGTGGCGCGGTAGTTCCACAATCGCATTTGAACCAAGAGAAGCGAACGTTTATCGTCATCTTCGCAGTACAACAGAATGGTTTTCGGCGGTCTCATTTGGAGGTTCCTCGTGTTTCGTAGTAATTTTGCTGTTGGTTTACAGAGGCTCCCATAGAACCCCATCGACAGAATCTCTAAGTTCTTGAGGCTGCTGGTTGACGGGCCTCAATCTGGTGAACGCTGTGATCTTGCCGCTCGCCGAAGATCTGCCGTCTCGCTATCCCGCCTACTGCGATCGAGTCGAGGTTCTTCAGGTAATAGAGCAACAGGGCGTCCCGGTCGCCGTCAGACGCATTTATCCAGTCCTAATGCGCACTAACTAGCCCATCAGATCCCTCGCTGAAAATAGAAGCTCTCGGACTCAAACTAGGGTTAGGAAAGTCTCTACAGTGACAGAGTCTACCGGGATGGTTACAAAAAATGGTTACGGTGGAAAACTTAGGGACTTAAGGCTGAGAAAGAGCCTTAAGTCCCAACGCACACCCGCAGTAGCTATCGACGATCCTGGCTAGTCAAGATCGTGTTCGAGTCCTGGCTCATCACCCCGACAAGGCTGCGATTCATTGCAGTCGCCGTCGATTTCGGAATCATCTTCAAATATGTCGAATAATGCATCGTCGAATTCCTGGGCGTTGTCGTCAATCGTTTCGTCAGCACTTGGTTGTATAGTCATTCCTTTTTTGAGTGGGCGATGATTCGCCTTTGTTGGTGGACACGCTGATGCGCGGAGATTATCCGGCATTTAAACACGTACTCTGGCGTGCCCGAAATTCTTGATTTTAGAAATAGGTCTCGATTGAGTTCCAGTTGATTGGCGGCACTTGAAGTGCCGCTGATTGCGCAACGCCGTGCGAGCTTACAGTGCGGTCGCCGTTTCGTTTGGAACTTTGTCTGTAGATGTTCCAGATGGTGGCGATAAGTGTCCTCGGTTGGGCCACGAACGCTTCGCGAGGCTTTCTCAACGTGAACTGAGTTTGTCCGGATTGCATTTGGGAAACAACGAACGTTACCGTGAATGACGAGCAAGACCAGCAACAGTGTCGGCAGAGGCTCGGCAGCTTCGGTTAGTCCGAGAAGACCAACGATCCGACAGGTGATAGCAGCCGCTTCGAGGCGGCGCGCGGTGCCAAGCCTCGTGCAGATACGGCTGTATTGCAATTCCAGTGCAACCGCATATTGGATCAGACTCTCCGTGGGTAATGGCAACCTGGGCTGTCTCCCAAGCATGCGGATGTTCACGAACATCCAGAGAATTTGATGGAATACGGTCATATGTGTCCTCCTGTTTCAAACGGAATCGCTGGGAGTTGGCTATGCTGAATGGAGATTTCATCCGTTAGGCCAGCAGATGCAGCCTGTCGGCGAATGTGACCAAGATGCCAAAAGCCCGGTTGAACCGGACACGCATAGACACGCAATCTGTCGCGATCGTGCTGTCTCCCCCAAACCTCTTCGGCCCATTCGCGGGTGGGCCAGGAACGTTTTGGATAACCATTCCCCATCCGGCAGGAGGGACAAGGTGGCGTCAGCGCAGACCAGCGCCGGGAGATGTATTTGAACTGTTCTTCTCTGGATCGGCTTCGAAGTGCGGCTTGCTGAGAGTTGGCCGCTTGGGTCTGGAGAAAAATAGGGGTTGGAAGGGAAGCAGTCGCAAGCTCGACGGAACCCGACTCTCTGACGAGACATCGGCCGCTCCTACGTGCAAGCTTTCGTAGTCCGACCTCAAGTGTGTTGTATTGCGTCTGAAGATCTGCCGCCCATTGTTGATAGCTAGTGGTTGAGAGAACAGGCTGAATTCCAATACTGCTCAGGTAGAGTGCCAACGTGCGCGCCCTTCGTTTACCTTTCGTCATGGATTGCTTCCTTAGGATTAGTCCTCCGTAAAGGAGTGAGAGATTCGGCAACGCAGAATGCAGGACAGTCCCGTCCCTCGTTTGTGAAAGGCAATTGGGTAATTGGTGGCGCTTCAGGAGAGTCGGCACTCTCGCAGGTTGTAGATCTTCAGCGAATCAGCACAGGCCGTCAGAAGGAATTTCGCGCGACTCCCTGTAACGTTTCCATGGCAGACTCCGCCACTGATCCACCGCGGTGGACACGCGATGAAGCCTTGACCTATTCGTTGAGCGATCGGAGGATTCAGATGCAGCCAGCATCAATCATCCAAAAATCTCCTGAAGAGATTCAGGCTTTCCCCTCGCGATAAATCTGGAATAGAAGAGCCCAGCCGATTTGTAATTATCGGAGTTTGACTTCACAGCCTATGACATGACGTGAAACCCAAACCACATAGCCTGCCGAATCCTGGACAGGACCTCACTTATATCGCTCAGTTTGCTCGAGGCGCACTGATGAATACAGCAGGTTCTTCGAATGACGCGAAAGCAGCTGGCGGGTAGCAGTAACCATTATCGCGGGCGTTCCTTTCGAGTGAATTGCAGATAGCATCGAGTAGGCAGTTGGAGTTGCCCCGCCCGCGCACATTTTGTGTAATTGCCACGGGGCAGGTGGTAGGCTTGCTCTATTGGAGGATGGATGAGCATACCCGGAGCAGTAGCTGAACTGAACAAAGAGATTGATCGTCTTACCAGGATCCGTGACTCCCTTTCGCAGGGGGCTGCAGGAGCCAGCCAGCTGGTTTTAACTCAGCCAGCCGTCAGTCAGGCAGGTGCACCTAAGAAACGAAAGTACGTGCGTTCTGCCAAGACAGCGGCCAAGACACCAGCCAAGAACTCCGTGCCGGCGAAGAAGACGACTGCCGCTAAGAAGTCTGCATTGGTGAAGGCAACTGCTCCTGTGAAGAAGAGAGAGATCTCTGCTGCGACCCGGAAGAAAATGTCGGACGCAGCGAAGGCGAGAGCCGCGACGAAGGCCGAAGCCGCGAAGTAGCGCGATGGAGGTTGGAAGGTCGAGGCTTTTACGGAACTCGCCTTTGCCAACGGACCACGCCAGAATTTCGCGCTCAGGCGGCTAGTTGAGTCAGGTATTGAGGGGTTCATAGCCATGCCAAGAACCCCTGCAAACACGCCCAAATCCCACGGGAGGAATGGGCTCTCTTACTCGTGCTGAGCCGATCGCTGCATCGCTCATGTGAACGCTGACGCTATCGCTTATTGCTGTCACGCCGAGCCCGTCATGCGCGAACAGTAACGGTGCAGGCGCGGGCGTAGTTGAAGAGCGAGCAAATATTTACGTGCATATAGCGCCCTAACCTCCACCCTCGAGGTCGGCTAGGACCCAACATCCCTCCCTTTCCTCCCTTTGCCTCGATGGTCTCGATTTCGAGCTCGGCCTGCTCGTTCCCGCCTGAAGGTGTCACGCTGCACTCAAATCGCGGAAAATGCGTTGTGATGCCCAGATTCTGCACCCAAATCGCGGAATTCAGGGGCATGTTTGTACCGAAATCGCGGACAGCGTGATGAGAGCGGAGTTGATTCTCCGCTTCGGGGATGCTCTCTGAGCTGAGTCTGGGGTGTTCTGCTAAGAGATGAATCATAGTTTCCCTGTGCAGCGTTACGCCCCAGGTTGCCTCGCCAGCCGTCTCCCATTGTTCCACTTTTGCGTTCAAATCGCGGACGAACTTCGTCGTGTACGTCGTCCGCGATTTGAGTACAAATGTCCGTGATTTGAGTGCCGTGGCTTAGCAGTAAAAAAGCGGACAATGCTGAACAATAAGGGCCATCAATCCGCGAATCGAGTGCAGCGTGACAGCGGAGGAACCCATTTATTGTGATTAACGACAGGCGTGCCCGCGTGCGCAGGCTCCGCCCTTGCCGAAAACTCACGTTCGATCGTAGCAAGCAGAGGTCGACAATTTACGATCGAGTTGAGCGTCTAGACCTGAAGGTACAAATGAAAGCAAGCGAATCCAGTACCGTTGCGGTCCTGACTGAAAAGCCTTCTGTCGCACGAGACATTGCCCGTGTCCTCGGAGCCGACAAGCGGGGCGAAGGCTATCTCCAGGGAAACGGCTATGTGGTCACCTGGGCGATTGGACATCTGGTTTCCCTCGCACAACCGCACGAAATCAATCCTCAATGGCGGCAATGGCGCATGGATCTGTTGCCGATACTGCCCGAGCAGTGGCCACTGGTTGTTTACGAGCGAACCAAAGATCAGTTCGAAGTGGTGCGAAAGATTCTAACGTCGGCGCGTGTGTCGCGGATAGTATGCGCGACGGATGCTGGGCGGGAAGGCGAACTGATCTTCCGCTACATCTACGATGCGGCTGAGAGCAAAAAGCCGGTCAGCCGACTTTGGATTTCCTCGCTGACTCCGGATGCCATCCGAAAAGGGTTCGACAATCTTCGCCCAGGCAGCCGATATGATCGATTGGCGGACGCCGCCAGTGGCCGAAGCCGAGCCGATTGGCTTGTTGGCATGAATCTGTCACGGGCCTATTCACTTTTCTATAGTGAGGAGCTTTCCGTCGGACGGGTGCAGACGCCGACCCTGGCCATGCTTGTCGATCGCGAACTTACCCTCCGCAATTTTGTCTCCGAAGACTACATCGAGGTTGTCGCGACGTTTCAGGGACGGGAAAATCAGGATAAGGAAACCTATCAAGGTACATGGTTCCGTCCGCAAACAGGGTCGAAAAAGGGCAACAACGCTCAGGCCAACAACTCGCGATTGCCTGCCGATGGCCAGGATGCCAAAAGCATCATCCTTCGCGCTCGTGCGGGAGAAGCGGTCATTGAGTCACTCTCTTCCGAGACACAGCGGATGCAACCACCCCTGCTTTACGACCTCACGGAGCTGCAGCGGCATGCGAATCGTCTGTTTGGCTTTAGTGCCCAAGAGACTCTTGATATCGCGCAGGCACTCTATGAACGGAATAAACTGATCAGCTATCCAAGGACGGATAGTCGTCATCTCTCTGTTGACGTTGCCGCTACAGTTCCAGGCATTGTCGCCGCAGTTTCCGCAAGCTATCAGAAGCAACTGGCTGCAGGAACAGGGGAGCGCCCACTTGGAAAGCGATTTGTCGACGACAGTAAGGTGAGCGACCATCACGCCATCATTCCCAATGCGGTTTCCTCCGAGAAGGCCAACCTGACGGAAAAGGAACGCAAGATTTACGGTTTGATCTGCAGCCGCTTCCTCATGATGTGGCATGACGATCACATTCAGTCCGTGACGACCGTGATTACCACGATCACGCATGAGGAATTCGTGGACCGCTATCGAGCCACGGGGACTGTCGTGCAACAGTTGGGTTGGAAGGTCCTTGACGTTGGGTCGGAGGGGCGAAAGAGAGAGACAAAGGGCGGGGATGAGGAGAAAACTCCGGAGAAGATCCTGCCAGTAAATCTTGCCACAGGACAGCCACAGGACATCGCGAATATAGAGGCCAAGAAAAAGAAGACCAAACCCCGAAGCGATTTACCGAGGGCACTCTCTTGACCGCGATGCAGACGGCGGGCCAAAGCCTCGACGAGAAAGAACTGTCCGAGGCGATGAAAGAGACGGGCCTCGGTACGCCTGCCACACGGGCGGCCACGATCGAAGTGCTATTGAAGCGTGGCTATATCGTACGCTCGGGGACGGGTCTGGAGGCAACAGAAAAGGGGATCCATCTTATAGAAGTGGTTCATCCCGAAGTCAAAAGTCCCGCGATGACCGGCCAATGGGAGGCCTTTCTCAAGAAGATCCAACTGGGTGAATCCCAGCTGGAGCCTTTCCTGGATGGCATCAGTCAATACGTGCGTTCGGTTGTCAGCAAGGTTCGTCAGACTTCGCCCGTTCAACCTGCGCCGCCGCCCCCGCATCCACAAAGACTTCCGATCCTTCTGGTCTCCCCAGTCCAAAGAACTTCTTCAACAGCACAAGCCTCCCCGAGCTTTTGCAAAACGCGTTCGGCTTCGCCCAGTTTCGCCCTAACCAGGAAGCCGTCTGTCGGGCAGTAACCGCGGGAAAAGACGCGCTGCTTGTCATGCCGACCGGCTCGGGCAAGTCGCTTTGTTACCAGCTGCCTGGATTGGCACGAGGTGGAACCACTCTCGTGATCAGTCCACTCATAGCATTGATGGACGATCAGGTGCAGAAGCTGAAAGAGAAAGGCCTCGCTGTGGAATGCATCCATTCAGGTCGTGATCGTGAAACATCGCGCCGTATCTGTTCCGACTACCTCGGCGGCAAATTGCAGTTTCTCTTCATTGCTCCCGAACGACTTCGGGTGGCAGGCTTTCCCGAAATGCTGGCCAAGCGAAAACCATCACTGATCGCGATCGATGAAGCGCACTGTATCTCGCAATGGGGCCACGATTTTCGACCTGACTATCGGATGCTTGGCCAGTATCTACCTGGTCTTCGTCCTGCTCCGATGCTGGCGCTCACGGCCACAGCAACACCGCTGGTCCAGAACGACATTGCAACTCAGCTAGGCTTGACTGAGCCCGCACACTTCATCCATGGTTTCCGCCGCGAAAACATCGGCATCGAGCTTGTAGAAGCTTTGCCTTCGCAACGGCCTCAGTTCGCTCGGGAGATCCTGCTCGAAGACAAACACCGCCCAGCCATCGTGTACACCCCCACGCGCAAGCAGGCTGACGCTCTGGCGGAAGAGTGGGCAAGCGAGTTTGCCGTAGCCGTATACCATGCCGGACTGGATGCCGAGCGACGGCGGCAAGTGCAGGAAGAATTCATGGCGGGCAAGCTGGACGTCATGGTGGCAACCACGGCGTTCGGTATGGGGATCGATAAGACGAATATCCGAACCGTGATTCACACCGCCCTGCCAGGCAGTCTGGAAGGGTATTACCAGGAGATCGGCCGCGCTGGGCGCGACGGAAAAACGAGTCGCGCCATTTTGATGCACTCGTATGGAGACCGGCATACCCATGACTTCTTCTTCAGTCGGGATTACCCGGCGGTTCCACTGCTGGATCGAGTATTTGCAAGCCTTCGTACAGAACCCCAACCGAAGGAGGCGCTGCGCAAATCCTTGGCGATGGAGGAAGAACTTTTCGACAAAATCATCGAGAAGCTTTGGATCCATAAGGGGGCTGTGCTGGACTTTGCGGAGAATGTCAGCCAGGGCGAGGGGCTATGGCGCGCGTCCTACATCCTGCAGGGCGAGCAGAAGCGGGCGCAGATCGATCAGATGATTCGTTTTGCGGAAAGCAATCAATGCCGCATGACGTCCCTTGTTCGTCACTTCGGCGATACGTCGGATAGTGCCAGGGCTTGTGGCGTGTGCGATTTCTGTGCTCCCGCCAAGTGCGTTGCCCAAAGATTCCGAACCGCGACGGAAGAGGAACGAACAATTCTTCATCGAGTGTTGCGCGCCTTGCAGACCGTCTCCAACAAATCGACCGGCAAGCTGCACGCCGAGCTTTGTCCCGGAGGCGAGATGAGCCGAGACAACTTCGAAGAAGTCCTTGGAGCCATGGCCCGGGCAGAACTCATCAAGTTTGCGGATGCTGTCTTCGAAAAACAAGGCAAACAGATTCCCTACCGCACTGTCAGCCTTACTCCAGCGGGGCGAGCCACCGATCAGACTACGCCGGTGCTCTTCGTTATGAAGGACGCTGGACGGCCGGTTTCCCAGCGCAAGCGCCAGAAGAAATCCAGTAAGTCTAACGCTTCTCCAAACACCACCGGTCGAACCCAATCCAGGCCACCAAGAACAAGAACGACTGCGTCCGAGCCAGAGAAAGAGACTCGCATTGAACAGGCTTTACGTGCCTGGCGCCTGAGCGAGGCGGAGCGCAGAAACATTCCGGCATTTCGGATCTTTGGCGATCGAGCGCTGAAAGGTATCGCTACCAACTGTCCCCACAACGATGCGGAGTTACTGGCTGTGCCGGGCATTGGCATGAGTATCGTGCAAAAATATGGAGCACATATCTATCGTCTGATTAGAGGTTCACGTTGACGCCGTGAGTCCCATCAAGTCGCACCCACAGCCCCCGGTTCGCGTGAATACGTCCTCAACCTGTATTTGATGCTGGAGAAAGCGAATGCCATTCTGTAATGGAGCGGATAGGACCGAACCCACAATCAACGCCAGTTGAAGGGACCGCCTCCATGTTTCCCTCGCGCCTTCTGGGGGCTGACCGTATCGGTGGATAACTCTTTTATAATGAGCATATATTGCCTACGACAATGGCAATTATCGGGGGTAAAATCAGTTCGTGACAAATGAGCTCGTTTTGGCGCCCGTACCGCCCGAAAGCAGGGAAGAGAAGCCCCTGCCCCTCACACCCGCCCAGGCTCGGCTGCGGAAGATGGTCCTCGACACCGTCCCGTCGCCGCACTCCAAGCGCAACTACGGGAAAGCCCTCGACGATCTGTTCCAATTCTGTGCCAGCCGGCCTCTCTCCCGGTCCTTATTAATGGAGTGGCGGGCGGGCATGGAGTCGCTCTCGCCCTCCACTATAAACGTTCGGCTCTCCGCCGTCCGCAAAATGATCGGAGAGGCGCGGAAGAACGGCTTGCTCGGGGCCGAGGAGGCCGCGACCCTGACCGAGGTCCCCAACATCAGTCAGAAGGGAACCCGGCTGGGAAACTGGCTGAACCGCGAGCAGGCCAAGGAGTTGCTGGCTGTCCCCGACCGCACGACGCTCAAGGGCAAACGCGACTACGTCATCCTGGCGCTTCTGGTTGGCTGCGCCCTGAGGCGGAACGAACTGGCCGAGCTTGACGTCGAGACCATCCAACAAAGGGAGGGGCGGTGGGTCCTGGCTGACCTGGAGGGCAAGGGCCGGCGCATCCGTACCGTCGCCATCCCGATCTGGGTGAAGCACGGCATCAATGCCTGGATGACTGCGGCTGGGATCGAAGATGGCCGCCTGCTTCGCTCGGTTTCGAAGTCCGGGAAGATCAATCGCGACACGTTGAGCGACTGGGCGGTCTGGTCGGTAGTTGAACAGTCATCGAAGCAAATCGGGATCGAGCACTTCGGCGCCCACGACCTCCGTCGCACCTGCGCGAAACTGTGTAGGAAGAACGGCGGGGATCTGGAGCAGATCAAATTCCTCTTAGGGCACTCCTCGATCCAGACCACCGAACGGTATCTGGGGTCGGAGCAGGATATCGAGATAGCGGTCAACGATAACCTGGGACTGTAGGCTCTCATGAGCGCCGTAGGTAACATGTAGAAGAACTTCCAAACATAGCAGATGAGACCCGAACAGGAACAAATCGCGGCTTGGCTTGAGGAGCAGTCAGCCACGCTTCACACGGCATACGTCCTGGCGCTACAACTTCTGTCAGACCTATCGACTCCTGGCCGAGCGCAGATCATATGCCATGTAGGCAGAGATCTCTGTACTGGACTGCTGGAATTACGAGATGTCACCAAGCGCCCACGGGCCGATACGAACAGCGTTCTTCAGGAGATTGAACCCGAATGGGCAAAGGGAGGATTCGATGCGATCGATACCGCAGAGAGAGTTGATCCAGCCAGCGTGTTGCAGCCGACGGTGTCGGACGACGTGACCATCTCCCGTCATCTCGTCAAGCTTCTCCAACGGTTGATGGGGGAGCATCGGCTCGGTTCGATCAATCAGGAAGGGCAGGCAGTGGAGATGTTCGTAGGAAGCAATCCGGAGGCAGCTAAGCGTCCAGAAGTGCTGCGGCCTATGTCTCGGGAATGGGTCAAATTACGAAGATGGTTCCAACAGTATGCACATTTCGGAGTCCACCAGACGACACCTGTCGAGGAAGAACTTCACTCGAAGTTCGCAATGCTGGAGAACTATATTCTGGGCATCAAACGCACTTTCTACGAAGGAATGGAGGGCTTGGATGAAATCCTGGGCGAAGCCAACTCCTGAACTCGTCGCGCGTGCCATAGCCGGAATGCTACATCCGGAGCAGCAGCGGTATTTCTTCGATCGTCTGGAGAATCCTGAGTGGATCGAGCCGCTGCGCAAAGCGAAGTTCTTCGTGGACCAACCGACGCCGGAGCAGGACGAGAATTGGGTCCGCTATTACCTCTGGCCGGCCAGCCGGTATTTGTCGCGAATGGCGGCACTCGAGCCGGAGCTCGTCGCTGAGATCATGGCTGGCTTTCCTGCCACCGATAACCCTTATGTGATTCAGGATATTCTCACCGCGGCGGCCAGCATGCCAGCGGCATCTGCGGCCAAACTCGCCGAGGCAGTAGCCCGCACGGCTCCCAGTGGCGGTTTCGTTGGAATGGATCGCGCGGGAGAAGTAGCCGCGAACCTCGCCCGGGCCGGGCAGGCTAGTGCATCTCTTAAGGTGCTGGATTCTGTCCTTGAGGTCGTCCCCGACACGAGGCCGTCAACGATCGCATCAGGACGGGAATACCGGCGTGAGGCACGCACCCGAATCCGATCGTTTGATTATGGGAATATCCTACACACCTACGGTCGGGAGCTGACAGCAACTTTGGGAGCGAAGTACCTCGAACTCCTGTCCAAAAAACTGGTGTTTGCGCTGACACAGGAGCATCCGTACGATCGCAAGACGCGCCGGCCGGTAGAGGACTATTCCTATATATGGCGACCTCTTCTCGAGTACGGAGATTCGCGGGAAGAGGCAAAGCAGCTTCTAATCTCCGGTGTGCTCCTGTCTGCAGAATCCATGGCATCGGCCGGCGCGTGGAATGATGCGTTGCAAGTTCTTCAGCGACAACCCTTCATGGTATTCGAGCGAATCCAGTTCTTCTTGCTTGCGAAGTATCCCCAACTTGACCTGAACCTTGCATCGCAGAAGTTAACCGATCCAGAACTCTTCCATGACTATGGCCTTCGTCAGGAGTTCAACGAACTCGCTCGCGCCACCTTCCCACTGCTCACAAAGGACCAGCAGGAATTGCTGTACGCACTTATCGACAAAGGGCTTGAGAAGGAACTTCTGGTGGAGCGGGGATTGTCCCCTGAACAGATCGAGCGGGCTGTTCATCAGTGGAAGCTCGAGCGTTTCGAACCGATCCGTGATCACTTGTCAACCGAACGCCTCGAACAGGTCGCGGAATTGGAAAAGGAGTTTGGCAAGGCAACAAAGTTCGAGAACCGAGTCGTTCGCGGCGGGGCCGTGGCTCGTGGGGCCGCAAGCCCCGCTTCCCATGAAGAGCTGCAGTCGATGACCTTCGATGAGTTGCTCGCGTACTTGAAATCCTGGTCGGCGGACTTGCGCACCCCTTCGGACCGTCACATCAGGGCCTAGCAGGAGAATTGACGAAGGCAATTGCGGCGAACCCCGAGCGTTATCTTGATCGCCTCGATGATTTCAAGACGCTTCAGCCCACGTATGTTCGCGCTGCGCTGCAGGGATTTCGAGAGGCAACAAGAAATCAATCCACACTCGCCTGGAGACCTCTGCTCGCCTTGGCGGAGTGGATATGTGAACAGCCCTTGGATGTAGCGGCCGAGACGAATGAAGGTTATTGGGATGCTCCCGATTCAGGCTGGCATCCGACGCGATTCGCAATCATCGACATCCTCGAGGACGCGCTGCAGAAGGATCTGTTGCCGTTCCCTGAACAGAAGACGGCATGGCAATTGATCGACACTCTGGCAAATGACGAAACCGAGTGTCTCGACTACCGCGACGAAGCCTCGCAAGAGAAGGACGTCTGGACCTACTCCTTGAATACGCTCCGCCCCAGAGCGGTTCGTGTTGCTCTGAACTATATCGAATGGCTGAACAAACACCTGAAGGAGGAGGGAAGTTCCGTTCAGGCGGTTGCTGAGATCGCTCAGTTCCTCGATCAGCACCTCGATCCTGACGTGGAAAGATCTCTCTCCGTGAGATTGATCTACGGAGAGATGCTGCCGTTCTTATGCGCGGTCATGTCGGACTGGGTTGCCGGTGCTGTGGACCGGATCTTTCCGGATCAGCCTGATCAGCAAACCTTGCGTGATGTAGCCTGGGGCGCTTATTTGGCTGCGAATCAGGCATACATCGATGTGTACCGATTGATCGAGCGTCAATATCGCGGCGCGATTCAGATCGGGGATGACACCCGGAAACAAGGGAAGAGTCATCTGCTGGAGCGCCCGAGCTCGATGTTGAGCCACCATCTTGTGCAACTGTATTGGTGGGGGAAGCTCGACCTCAGCCAAGGTTCTGTCCTTAGTGAATTCCTTGCGACTGCCAGCGATAGTGCCTTGATATCGATGTTTATCTATGTTGGACGATCATTGTCGGAAGCCCAAGAGCCCGTGGCTGACGAGGTTATTGCCCGCCTAGAGGTGCTCTGGGATTACATCCTGGCCTCCGAAAACGCCTTGAAATCCGGCAAGGTCTTTGCCAACTTCGGATGGTGGGTCAATACATCGTATTTCGACGATGCTTGGATCCTTGACCGGTTGTACGCAAGTCTGGTGCTTGCGGAGGGCGGCTTCGAACCCGTTCTCGAAGCCTTGTCGAGGCTTTCCAGACTGGCTGAGACCTATCCCAAACTCGTCCTCGATTGCACACGGATGATCGTGCTCGCGCAACGCGAATACCTTGATCTCTGGACTGTCGATCTGAACAATATCCTCAGGACGATTCTTGGATTGGGCGACGTCGAGCTTTCAGCGGAAGCAATGGGCCTCATCAACGAGCTCGGAAGCCGGGGGCACCTGACGTATCGTGCACTGCTGAAGCCATCCGGAGCTAGCCATGAGAGCCCGAGCTAATTCCAGAGCGGAAGCTCTTCCCACCCTGAAGGAAATCCTGCCTGCGCGATGTTGGTGTGCGCTGTAGGAATGAAGGTCGCTAGGTGAGCCCTCAGCCGCCCCCCAATCTGTCGCGGGATCTATTCCCCTCAAGAGAAACTGGAGAAATGCCGCTGTCGAATAGATGTGCTGTGGATTTGGATACGCTAGAAGGTGATCGAGCAACGGGATCTCGCGGGGCCTGGGAATGGGGGACAAGTCTCCGAGTGAACGGTTCCAAAGGCGGCCGTGATGAGCACAAACATTCCGGACGTTATTGATGTTTCTTATCGAGGCAACTAGAAGATGGGGGCGCGCCAATCGATGCCGATGGGCTAAAACCTGCCTATCAGCCACCTTCAAACCGCTCAGGAGCCAAGACAGTAGTCCGAAATCCCACAACTCAGCCTCAATCCATACAGGAGGCCGACCAGTGTATTTGTTCTTGAAGTGCTTTATGAACTCATCGGTAGATCGCTGAAACGCAGCTTCGGATCGTTGTAGCCAATCTTCGTAGTGAGTACGGCCGGTGCGCGGAGATCTTTTCTTCGTGAAATCATCATGGAGCTGCAGCGGGTCACGATGCGCGAAACGGTCCCGAGATCCCAACAGGTGGGCTATGTCTACTCTCAGTGCGACTTCAACTCTTTCGATCGCATCCAGGAAAAGAAGGCGAAGCTGCCGATCAAAAACATACAAATGGGTAACCTGCTCAAAGGTCGTCCCGGTGCGAAAGTTATCCTCAACGATGATCTGCTCTTTGCCGGTGACCGGATGAAGAATCGGTTTGCCGGTCAGCGCATGCCTAAGAATGTGGCTTTTACGAAAGGGATACCAGTAGCCCGCTCAGGCGGTAGTAGCCCATTCTCTCTAGATAAGTGGTGGCAGCAGGGATGTCGGCAATGGTCATCTCGCGACTCAGGAGCAGGGCAATCTGCTCAGCGACTGATTTATATGGCTTGTCGTAAGGATTAGAGAAGGGTGCGCTGGTGCCCATAAAAGGAAAACCGACCCTTACGCATAGCGAAGAAGGGCCGGTCGTATTGTTTCTATTATCGTCCGAAACGGACGATGAAGTCAATTCTTTATCGATAGCTTTGCACATTAAGGGTAATACTCCCGAGAACGTCGCCATATGGAATATGGTCGAGAGTCAACTTCAACATTCATGACGTTTCTACCAAAGACATGTCTCCTGGAGGTACCAGAAAGCCTTTGTGACTGGGATATAGCAACGGATCGATCACTTCGGCGCCCCGACCACCACCGTCCCGGGCCAAACTCTGCCGGAAGACGATAGCCTTGGCTTGTAGGCTCTTTTGGTGAGCGACTCTATTTGTCTGGGCGAGGCCTGAAGTATCTTGGAATGATTCTGCAAGATATGGCCTGGTGGAAGGAACGCCGGAATAATGAATCGTCGAGTCTGCTCCTACGATATGTTCGCCGTCCCTGACCCTTCCTTCGTCCTTAAGGATACGGTTGGAGAGATGTACTTCTGCAATTTGCGATGCTTCTGTGTCTGGTCGGTGCAGTTGGCTACAAGGCCGAACCTTTCTGAAGAAGATAAGACGGGTGCCTATTCGCTGACGACTCCATCGGGTGAAGAACATCAGTTCGCTGGGATTGTGGATGTGGCGCGGTGGGCGACGGCCAATGCTTTTGGATAAAGGGCTTCGGGGAGTCGTATGGTACTCCGCCGCAACTTATCTACTTCGATGGTTCAAACGGCAAGAATAGCGAGAAAGTTGTACCGCTCCTGCCGGTGCGTGTGGTGCTCCACACTCGCAGATCGCCTTGCAGTCTTTCAATAAGTTGAGCAGACACCCACATTCCGAGGCCGGTTCCCGTCTCATTTTTGGTCGTAAAGAACGGCTCGTAAATCTTGGCAAGCGTCTCAGTATTCATTCCAGTACCGGTGTCGACAATGGTAGTGCGAATGCCAGGGCGCTCTCGATCGCGCCAATCGCAAGATGCGCTTACTCGAAGTGTAAGCGAGCCTCCCGATGCCATCGCATCGATCGCGTTCACGATGATGTTTGCAAAAATCTGACGAACATCTCCAGCCAGGCACAGAAGGGGCGGCCCTTCTCTATATTGGCGGTGAACTGAGATATTATGGGCCAGGAATTTTCCGTTGAAGAGCACCAGCAGAGAATCCAGAATCTCAGCGATCTGCACCGACGATGGAGCTGTAGATTGCCGGTAGAACTTGAGTGTCTGCTGCGTGATGTGGGACACGCGGCCTACCTCCTCGAGCGCCTGCCCTACATATGTTTTTGCCTCTGCTGCATCAGCGCCATTCGAGGCGAGATAAAGAAGATTGGTGATCGCCTCCAACGGATTATTGATCTCATGCGCAATGGACGCCGCCAGACGGCTGGCAATGGCCAGCTTCTCCGACTGGATGAGCGCGGCTTCGATCTTCTTGCGTTTGGTCATATCAGTGAGCGACAAGAGAATCAGAGGTGCCGCATCCGGCTCCTGCACCATATAGCGCCCACTGAGCATGAAAGATTTCCAGCCGATGCCGGGGAAGTCGTATATGACTTCATGGTTGAAGAAGTTTCTGTCGTGCGGCAGGATCTCCTCCAGCAGAACTCGCAGGTCGGGTTTATTCCACTGCCCATCTCCCAGGTCATAGACGAGGTGATTCAGGGTTGTATCTGGCTCAACTTCAAAGGCTCGATAGAACGCTTGATTTGCCATCAGGATACGCAGGTCGGCACTCAATACAAGCACAGGCTCCGGCATGGTATCGATAATGGACTTGGTAAACTCTGCCGCAAGTACCAGTTCCTGATTGCGCTTCTTGATGACATCGATATCCATCAGGACCAGGACCGCGCCATCGATCCGATTATCGAGTGTCTTGTAGGGTCTTATCTGCAACCGATACCAATGGCCTTGCTGATCCTGCACCTCTCGTTCGAGGTTCACCACATCCCGGAGAACGGTTGTAAGCAGAGGCCTCAAATCGACATTGAAATCCGGCCTGATATCGGTGATGGAACGCCCGATATCGGAGGGAAGCACTTTGAAGACGGTCTCCGCCGTAGGGGTCATGCGGCGTATACGCAGGCCGCCATCGACCATCACAATGGGGATCACGGTGCTTTCCAGCAGGTTTTTCAGGTCGTTTCCGAGCAGGTGCAGCGTGGAGTTGTTGCTGTTCAACTCGTCGTTGACCGTGGTGAGTTCTTCATTGGTGGCTTGCAGTTCTTCTTTCGAGGTCTCCAGCTCCTCGTTGGTGCTTTGCAGCTCTTCATTCGTGGAGAGCATCTCTTCGTTTGTGGACTGATAATCTTCGCGGAGCGCTTCCTGTGCCGCCAGATGTTCCTTGAGCAGAGCACGTGCGGCCTGCAGTTCGCGCCTTTGCTCAAGAAGCTCTCTCCGGACCAGGCCGCTTGTCTTCAAAGCTCCCGACGGACTCCTTTTGTCATGGATCTCGCTGGGAGAATCTGCCTCCTCGAAGAGGATGAGATAACACCGCCCCATTCCGGTCGCCGGTTCGTCCATGGGGATCACCGACAGATGCACCACACGCTTTTTGCCGCTATGGTCCAAAGGGACGTTCTTTTTATGGACCGTAACAGCCTTTTTCTTGCCGAAGCGATGGCAGTGCGCAGCGCGATAGCCAGCTCTTCACGCACCATGTTCAGTATGTTGAGATTGGCCCGCCCGGACGCAGGCTCCAGATAAGGACTCGTTCGCCCACGGAATTGAAGAATTTCGAGAGCGTCGTTAACGATCACCCCTGGCGGCGCACACTCCTTGAGGATAATTCGATCTGCGACCTGCTGCAGCTCCGCTTCATTCTGGCTCGCACGGCTGATGGGCTGCGCCTTCGTTGGTGGCGATGCACTCGCCTGTATGGGGGTCCGACTCGTCTTGAGCTGCTGCTGGCGGTGATTGCCAACCTTTTTAGAATAGATCTTGTTCTTCTTATTCAGTGGCATGAACATCTGCGGATAAGAGGCTGCGCTCTCGGCGCTTCCCAACAGCAGAAAGCCGGATGGATTCAAGGCGTAGTGCAAGGTCGAGATGATCTTTTCCTGCAGCTCCGGTTGAACATAAATAAGGAAATTCCGGCACGAGATCAGATCCAGGTTTGAAAAGGGGGATCCTTGGCGACATCCTGACGCGCAAAAACACATAGATCGCGTACCACCTTGTTGACCCGGTATCCGCCTGCCTCTTTCGTGAAAAACTTTGCGACGCGGTCCGCTGAGACATTCTTCATTGCGCTTTCGGGATAGATGCCGGAGCGGGCTTTCGCAATCCCCTTCTCATTGATGTCTGTCCCAAAGAGCTGAATGCGGAGGCTACTAGCTTTTGCACCCAGAAATTCCAGCAACGTAATCGCCAGCGAATACACCTCTTCTCCGCTGGAGCAGGCAACTACCCATATGCGGAGGGTTTCTTTTCCCTTCTCTCCAACAATCGCCGGATAGATCGTACTTAATAGGTCGTCAAAGACCTCCGGGTTGCGGAAGAACTCCGTTACGGGAATCAGAACATGATTGGAGAGCTTCGCCACTTCTTCCGGATGCTCTCCGAGATAGGTCAAATACCCAGCAAGAGAAGCTATCCTGAGAGCTGCCATGCGCTGCTGCGTGCGGCGATGAATCGTGTTGGGTTTGTATTTACTGAAGTCGGCGCCTTGCGAAGTGCTCACCAGGCTCAAAATTGAATTGAAAATGTGGTCATCGTCCTTCGGCTCTTCGTGCGAATCCGTCGACTTCCTCCGGAGGGTGGGATGAGTGCTCATCCACGACAGTTCCGCCGCGATCTTCTCAGGAGATAAAACGAAATCGATGCAGCCGGATTTAATGGCGCTCCGAGGCATGCCGTCGAACTTGGCGGTTTCGGGGTCCTGGGCGAAGGTCACTCCACCTTCTGCGCGAATCGCTTCAACTCCCGCAGTACCGTCCGACGCCGTGCCTGAGAGGATGACGCCGATGGCCTGGCTCTTGCGTACCTCCGCGAGAGAACGCATGAAGATGTCGATGGGTAGATGCTGCTTGCGGTCTATCACTCGCGGCATCAGCCCAAAGTGGCCATCCGTGATGGAAATATCCACGTTGCTTGGCATCACATAGACGCGATTCGACTCGATTCTCATCGCGTCGATCGCTTCCAGTACAGGTATTTTGGTCGCCCTCGAAAGCAGCTCTGGCAAAATGCTTCGGCGTTTAGGGTCGAGGTGCTGAATCAAAATGAATGCCAGAGCGATGTCAGTGGGGAGAGCACGCAGAATCGCCGTAAGAGCTTCCAGACCGCCTGCCGATGCGCCGATCGCCACGACTGGAATGTCCGGCGATACACTTTTAGGCGGTGGTCTTTTTACTTGGGAAGTGGGCATTCGACACCGGTCCCTCCGGGACCGTCGTGCGTCGGAAACAGTCGGCTCGATCCTTGTTGGATCAGTAACCTCCCCAAGTGTACGCCACCCTTGACATTCGAAACCATGTCGGATGACACAGATCGAACCCGTGTGTTCGCCTAAAGGGGATTCGCTGTAAGCTAGGCTCTTGATGAGTGAACTGACTTCAACCCATGGTTCTCCAGAGTCCCTTTTGATAGACGTGCGAGGCCTGATCGCAGAAGCACGTCGTCAGACGGCCGCAGCCGTCAATATTGGGCTTACGGCATTGTACTGGCGCATCGGCAGGCGGATTCAGGCGGAAGTGCTTCATGACGCCCGCGGAGCCTACGGAGAACAGATTGTCGCCACACTGTCGCGACAATTGGTTGCGGAGTTTGGTCGTGGCTATACCGAGAAGACCCTACGCCGGATGATCCAATTTGCAGAGGCGTTCCCTGACGAAGCAATTGTCGCCACACTGTGGCGACAATTGAGTTGGTCACATTTTCGTGAACTGCTTCCGCTCGTCCAGCCTTTCCAACGCGAGTTCTATGCGGAGATGTGCCGTATAGAAGGTTGGAGCGTTCGAACACTGCGGGAACGGGTCAACTCCATGCTCTATGAGCGCACGGCATTGTCCAAGCAGCCGGACGCGCTGATTCGCCAGGAACTGACTGCCCTCCGAAATCAAGGGGAGGTCACGTCGGCTCTTCTTCTGAAAGATCCTTACGTGCTCGACTTTCTAGGCCTGGCGGACCGCTTTCAGGAACGTGACCTTGAAGAAGCGATCCTGAGGGAGCTTGAGACGTTTCTCCTGGAGTTGGGTGCAGGATTCTCGTTCGTGGCACGTCAGAAGCGGATTCAACTTGACGGGAACGACTTCTACATCGATCTACTGTTCTACAACCGAAAGCTCAAGCGGTTAGTCGTCGTCGAGCTCAAACAGGGTAGCTTCAAGCCAGAATACAAGGGCCAGATGGAGCTCTATCTGCGATGGCTGGCGAGGTATGAACAAGAGATCGGAGAAGAGCCGCCAGTTGGCATCATTCTCTGTGCCGGGAAGAATACAGAGCAGATCGAACTGCTTGAAGTGGAGCCGCTGGCATCCATGTGGCCGAATACCTGACTGTTCTCCCGCCTCCCGATATTCTTCGACAGAAACTCCACGAAGCCATCGAGACAGCCCGCCTACGCCTTGAGACTCGATCTGAGGATGCAGAACCCAGTGCAACCGGGCCTCAATGCGAGCAAGAGCTCGGAAGAATCGCCAAAAACTAAGACAGAAAAATAGTGGACGGAGCCGACAAGCCCCGTCCACCCGAGCGGTGACGATTATTCGTCGCCGGCTCCGTCTGTTGGGTCATCAGCGGTCTCAATCTTCGAGAGCCGCTTCATGCTGGTGGCGTGGATCTCAGCGATCCGGTGCTTGAACGTGGTGCCCTCACTCTCATCCTCGACATCTCGATACCGCAAGGTGCCTTCAAGTGTGATGAGCTGCCCCTTTTGGAGAGTCTTGGCGAACTTCGAGAGATTCCTCCAGGCATAGACGCGGTGCCATTCGGTGCGATTCTCGTAGTCGCCTTTGTCGTTCTTCCAGCTCTCCTGGGTTGCGATGTTGAGGATGACGTACTCTTTGTTGTTCTGCGCCGTTTTGGCTTCTGCGTTCTGTCCGAGGCGACCGATGAGGATGACTTTGTTGAACATGTGTTTAGCTCCGTTTCTTTTGGTTTGTCCGCTGTCTGCGGTACATGCTTGCCCAACGGGTGTGCCGTCGCGACCCACTCCTCGGCGACTGGATCGAATCTGCGGAAGGGGACCACAGCTTGCCTGGGGGCAGGAGTCCGCACCTCTTGAGAGGCGCGCAGCGGATTCTGGGAAGGAGAGCGTGCGTCCGAAGGGCGGGGGTGTTTTGAGCGCGGCACGCTGAACGCAGATAGAAAGGCAAACCGAAAGGGAGCCGCCCTGCTCAACGGCCTCTCTCATGGCGCGAGTTGCAAAAGCCAGCTCAGACACTAGAAGTGTCATTTCACAAGCAGGAGGAAAAATGACAAGGGCAGATGCAACGTCAATGCTCATCGCTCGGCCCATCTCCTCGCCTTCTCCATGGTTCTCCGGATGTAGGCAGCTCGCTTGGAAGGGCTGGGATCGCGGGAGAGGTAATCGTCTTCAAGGACACATCCGATCCGGTTCTCGGTCATGCCATTGGCAAAAGCGGCGACACAGAAAGCGATGTCTGCGGCGGCAGGACGGTCCTGGTACTTGGTTGAGCTTCGGAATCGCTCAAGAGATAGGTTCGATAACCTCGGTCCCCTTCGGGGAGAAAGAGAACTTTGCAGACGCCTCGCTGCGTGTTCCTGCTCGCGGGCCTCGTAGATCGTCGTTATCTCTTGCTCGAAGGCCTCCGCCATCGGGTACTGTTGTCCACTGTGGCTGTGCAGACGCACGAAAGGGAAGAGGCCGTCCGACATTCTGTATTTAGGTTTGCAGTTCGTGAAGCCGGGAAGCCGCCCAAACCTCCTCCAGTCCGCCGCGCTCGGGTCAGCGTCGTAACGGTCGGCCAATGTCTGCGCGGCAAAGGTTCCGAGGAGCTTCGGGAATACTCTTGGGTGCTTGAGCCACGCTTGAAAGTTGCCGGCGCTGGTCTCGACAACAGCACATGGGTTGAAGCCATCCGCCGCGAGCCTCGCAAGCGAGGTCTCGTGGAGATCGTCGAGGGTGGTGAAACGATGCTCGCCCGATGGACGAATGTAGATGTGCGAGCCGTGGGCATTGCGGTACTTGAGCAGAGGAAGCCTTTCGAGGACCGCCGCGGCCGAAATGCTGTCGAGTCCAGGAAGCATCCCCCGGTCACTCAGGACACCGACATCGTAGAGTGGTGCCTCAATCGCCGTGAGCAAATTGCGAACTGTGGATTCTGTTCTATCCATCGACGTCATCCTTGAGATTTGTTTCACCGTGGGAGGGGAGCGGGGAGGGAAAGGCCCCGCCGCCCGCCTTGTGTGGGCGAAGTTCATACCATCTACCCACTAAGCGAGATGAGAGGGGCACTTTTTGACACCATCGGGGGCATTTTTTTTGCGAAGAGTGGGGTTGCAAACGCAACCCCTCGGATTAGAGAGGTTGGCTTCCAAATGGAGGATCTTTCTGCCTCTGTGAGTTTGTCCTGTTGCGTGGCTGACGTACGTCAGACCACGGCGTCGCTCTTCGCAAAAACTCCCGATGTGCGGCATCAAGCGTTAGCCTCGCCTGATGTAGATCAAAGAGAGAGAAGCAAGTGGAGCATCCGCCCTTGATTCCGCCGCGTCCGTCTCGCTCCGGGTTGTAACGCGGATGCCGTTCGCACTTCGCCTTCACCCGCTCGGCGACCTTGAGTTTGTAGTTGAACTGAAACATGATCTCCTCCTTTTGGAAAAAGAACGGGAGCCGGTTAGCTGACTCCCGTTGCGGGTTAGGCTGCAACTAGCTTCTTAGCCGTCGTCTTCTTCGCTGCGGTCTTCTGAGCGGCCTTGGTCGGTGTGGGTGTCTTCGCTTTCTTGGTGGCTGTCTTCTTGGGCTGCGGGGAGCAAAAACGGCCTCGGCCTCGGTCAGAAAGTCGATTTCGCTTTCGCGTGGAATGGGTGTGTGTCCCGTAAGGACAAGCCGGAGAGCAAACCCCGTGAGCTTGTCATCGGGTTGTCCGTCGATGGTGGATAGCAGAAGCTCTTCGGAGCTTCGCTCGTTGTTTTCGTCGTTAGCAGCAAGGTGTTCGGCTACGTCATCGAAGGCATAGGGGTCGATACTGACAAGGGCGCGAAGAAACACCCTCAACTGCACTGCGCTGAACATGGCCGGGGCCTTGTCGAGAATGCGGTCGAACTTGGATACACGCGCTTTATGCAACTTCTCCCTGCGAGCGCGTTCGGCTTCATGCTCCTTCTGTTCCCGCTCGAACTGCTGTTTTCGCTCTTCGGCTTTCCGCTCCTGCTCCTGCTCGTACTCCTTTCGTTGCTGTTCGTAGTTGCGCTGGCGTTCCTCGGCCTCTTCCTCTGTCTCGGCTTCGGGCGCGCGGGTGCCATTGTTGGGGCGGGATCGGCGGCCTGTTCCGCCGCCGCTCGTGGATCGTGTACAGGGCAATCATCGTCCGTGCATACGGTGAGAGTGGTTCCTACGCGCTTGCCGTAGACGATGATTGCGGGCTTAGCGGCTGCGCACGGCGAGGCTGGCTCGGCGTCCGGGTTCTTGACTACCGTCTCGATTTCACGGAAGTGGCCGCGCTGAACGGCTCCGGGTCGCTGCTCTCTTGCGTTCCTCCATCCGCTCTCGATCTGGATAAGCTCGGGACGGGCTGCAATCTCACGGTCGATGTGGGCGGTGAGCTTGATTTGATAGCAGGGTCCGGAGAGGCATTATGTGGAATCAGGGCAAATGGCAAGTATTTTCCGCTGGCTCGCCACCGGCGCACTCCCAGCGTGAGGAGAGATCATCGTCAAGGAAGTATTTGCCTCATTTTTTTGATCAGTGGATTGTCTCTGAGTTGCCGACGACTCGGAAGTAAAGAGGAAACTTGCCTTGTCATTGTCTATATGACCTGAAGTTGCTCGAGTATCCAGCTTCGGAACTACTACTGGCAATTCCTATGCTCACGACTCGAACTACATCTACTCCAGGCGCAACGCACTCGTAGGACTCACGCTCGCGGCACGTCCTGCAGGGACCGCGCTCGCTAGCAGAGCTACAAGAGCAACACCAAGAATCGCGAATAAGTAGCTCTCAAGATCGAGCGGTTTCATTCCGTACAACGAACTCTCCAGTCCCTTGCCAGCCGCCATAGCGAGCGGCACACCAATCACAACGCCTGTCGCACACAACAGCAGGCTTCCGCGCAGCACCATCCACACCACCTGCGAACGCTTCGCACCTAGCGCCATGCGCACCCCGATCTCCGCAGTGCGACGGTTTACGCGGTATGCAAGCGTTCCGTAGAGCCCTGTCGCAATAAGCACCACAGCCAGCACACCGAAGCAGCCGGCGAGACGGGCGAAGAGAGCCTGCTGCGCGATGGACTGCTCGAAGACCGCGCCCTGCGTCATCGGCGCCAGCAGAGGCATGTCGGGATCGATCTGGGCGATGACCTTGCGCATGGTCGGCAGCATCACCATAGGATCGCCGGGCACACGCATCTCGATGTCGAGTTGACTCACCGCACCACCCTGCGTAAACACCGTCCAGAGCATCGGCATCGCCTCTTCGGTGATGCTGGTGTACTTGTGGTCTTTCACCACGCCCACGATGAGGATCGGATGGCCGCCTTTCGAGTTGGTGAGCACGTGGCCTACCGCATTCAAGGTTCCGACATACTTCTTCGCGAAGGTCTCATTCACGATCAACACCTCTGGGGCGGACGTGGAGTCGGCATCGGAGAAGTCTCTTCCCTGCACGAGCTGGACACCCATGGTGCGAAAGTAGTCCGCGCCTACGGTGTTCTTTCGAAAGTTTGCCTGCCCCGGTTCAACCCCATTCGGCTTGTGCCCGTCCACTGTGACACCCGCGTTGTTGCTGGACCATCCGGAGCCGGGCCGACTGCTCGCCATCGAGACGCTCTCCACACCGGGGATCGTCCGCAGCCTCTGCTGCAGCGCAACGAAGAAGGCGATACTTTCTTCCTTCGTATGCGCGTGCTGCGGATGCACACCGAAGACCAGCAGGCCCTGTGGCTTCTGGCCGAGGGGTGTCTTCAAAAGGTTGCGCAAGGTCCCGAGGAGCAGCCCCGCGCCCACCAGCAACACCACGCACAGGGCGATCTGCGTAACGATGACCGCATTGCCGGCACGCACCTGCTGCGAGCTGGACTGGGATACTGTCGCGGAGCTGCGGAGCACGAGCTCCGGGCCGCTCGACATGGCAGACCGCAATGGGGCGAGCCCAAACACAAGCGCCAGCAGTAAGAGCACGCCTAGTGTGAACCCCAAAACCACTCCATCCGGCTGCAGGTTCGATTGAATCTGCGCCCATGATCCGAGGGCACGGGTTGCGCCCACTGCGAAGAACCACGCTGCGGCACCGCCGAGTGCGACGAGCAAGAAGCTTTCGGTAAGGAGCTGCCGGGCGATCTCCCTACGGCCTGCGCCGAGCGCGAGTCGGACGCTGAACTCTCGCTGCCTGCTGGCGTTGCGCGCGATGAGCAGCATCACGACGTTGCTCATCGCGATCAGCAGGACCAGGCCTACCATCGTCATCAGCATCGTCAACGCCCGGGCGAAGTAGCCATCCTGACTGTCGAACTGCTTGGCCTCATTGAACGAAAGCCGGTACGTCTCGTCGCCCGCGCGCTTCTGTGCAACGCCGGTGTGCGCCGCCCGTTCAAAGAGGCCCTGCGCCTTCGCCAACGCCTGTTCCCGGCTGACGCCCGGCGCCGTGCGGACCATCAGCTTCATGCACCAGAACTTTTGCTCGGTCAGGTACATGCCATCCTCTGCCGGACTCCCCCACGCATTGAACTCGGGCCTGCTCTGCAGGGGAATCCAGAGGTCCAGCGGCAGCTTTCCTTCGGTGCCTTCGAATCCCTTCGCGGCAACGCCCACGATGGTGAACGGAATCGACTTGATATAAAGCGTCTTTCCGAGCACGTCGCGGCTGTGCGCATAGTGCGTGGCCCAGAAGCTCTCGCTGATGACGACGACGGGAGTGTGATCGTCTTCATCCTTCTCGACAAAGCCGCGGCCAAGCTCCGTGCCGACGCCCAGCCCGCGGAAGTAGTTGCCGCTGACCATGTCGCCCGCGGCCTCCTCCGGCATGGTGCCGACGCGTACCGGGGCCTTGCCGCTGGTGGACATGGGGATGAAGGTCATGACCTCCTGCAGGCCGCCTTGCTCGCGTAAGGCTCGATAGACAGGGTATGAGAAGGAGGTGTTCGAGTCGCCTGTCTGCGAGGCACCGTCCGGGTATCCCGTTGTGTGCACATAGAAGACGCGCGAGGCGTCCTCGACAGGCAGCATCTTCATCAGCACCGCATGCATCACGCTGAAGACGACTGTATTGGCACCCACGCCCAACGCAAGGGTCAGCACACACACGATGGTAAACACCGGCGTCTTCGCCAACTGCCGCACACCGTACCGTGCATCCCGCCACACATTCGCAAAGAACATCGTTGTCCTCGATTCCCTCTGTCGCTGTTTCAGCAAAGTCATATTGCCAAACTGTCGCCGTGCCGCTCGTGCCGCTTCCCTCGCGCTCATGCCCTCGCGCTCATACTTCTCCGCGAGCATCTCCAGATGCGTACTCATCTCTTCGTCGAAGGCACTGTCGGCTCGCCTCTGCGCAAAGAGTGCCTTCAGCTTTGCCATGAATGTCAGCACGCGGTCAGACATGTCTAAGCCTTTGCCTCGAGCGCCAGCACGCGGCCAATCACCGCTGCAATGCGCTCCCAGTTCTCTGTCTCGACGGCGAGCTGCTTCATCCCGCGCCTGGTGATGCTGTAGAACCGGGCGCGCCGATTGTTCTCGGAGAAACCCCACTCACTGGCGATCCAGCTCTTCTGCTGCAGCCGCAGGAGCGATGTATAGACGGTGCCCTCATTCAACGTCAGCACGTCTTCGCTCAACTGCTCGATGCGCCGTGCAATCCCAAAGCCATGCAGCGGGCCTAACGCCTGCAGCGTCTTGAGGATCATAAGATCCAGCGTCCCCTGTAAAACCTCAGATTTGTCCGTTGCCATGTCTACTCCTTTGGATACTGCAAAGAAGCTACCACTTTCTCCTTTGGAATGTCCACAGAAGAGCTTTACGCAACGCTTTGTCGAATTGTTCCGTGCTTTTGCAGTTTCTCAATGGCAGAGCGATTACATGAGACGATGAACGCCATTTGAAATTCGCAATTAGTAACCCGGATCATATGGTCCAAATCAATCCACGGCTCCGGCTACCAGTTCTCTTGGTCACGGGCTTGTCGGATCAATCCAACAGGTTACAAGTGATCCGATGATGTTGTTCGCGATGGTCTCAAGGCCGTAATCTGCACGAGGTCGCTGCCAATCTGTCTCTGGGTCGGACCAGCAGGCGTCGGTATGTCTGTCAGCTTCAGCAAGAGCTTTTCGTAGGCAGCAACACCGTCCTCCACGGCGGCCTCTTCCGCCTCGCCGAGTGGAATCTCCTGAAGCAGGCGCAGCAGGTTCGCCTTGCCTTCGAGCAGAAGAGCGGCTGAAGACTGCTTGGGCATGTAGAAGTCGCACTTGGCGCAGGCCATGCGATGCGGGCACTGCTCGAAGAAATCGTAGGTGCAGTAGCCGTGCCCAAGATCGTAAAACTTCCATGGATCTGCTGGAGCAATCCCGGTACGAACGGCATCCTGGTCGATGAGGACTTCAATCGCCCGGAGGTTACGCGCGAAATAGCCTGCGTCGGCATAAGATTTCGCCAGCTTTAGCGGAGTGATCTTTGCGTAGTGCTGGGTTGCAGAGGGACTTGCATGGCCCAACCACTCCTGCAGTTCAAAGAGCGTCATCGGCTCTTTTGCGTTGAAAAGCTTCGCTGATCTCCAGACCCATGTTTTGCACACGCGGAAACAGCTCAGCTTCCGCATCCCGGAAGAAGTAGACGCTTTGGCGAGGATCGCCTACAAGGAACACAGTGCGGTTTTCGCGTTCGCCCAGTGACCGACCAGATCGGCAAGTAACCGATGCTGCCGCCGTGATGTGTCCTGAAATTCGTCCACGAGAAGGTGGCGGATTTCGTTCGAAATAGCGTAGGCACCTTCGCTCGACACCAGCGCCTGCTGCGCGAGTTGGGCGATTTCCACGAAGTCGCAGCGTCCGACCTCCGAGAAGACGATCTTAAGCCTCGCCGCGGCATACCGGAGAACAACAAAGCACGCGCGAACGATGCGCCACTCATCATCACCGTACCGCATAGCAGGGAGATCAGCGATACTGGCCAGTGTGTCGCCGAAACCATCCAGCCTGGAGAGTCTGGATACCAGCTCCTCCATCTGCCCCTTCTCCGCTTTCGCCGTGGTTGGGAAGCCTTCGTTCTTTGTGAACTTCGCCCGAAACTTTCCCTCCTTGGTGAGCAGCATGTCCGCAAGATCGAGATAGGCGCCAAGATACCCTTCCAAACCATCCTTATTGAAAGGACCGGCAAGGTTGGAGCTATTGGTGAGGCCTGCGAATCTTTCACCATTCAGATTGTCGAAGGCAAACCGCCCCAGCGACTCAATCCCTGCAAGTTCGTCCTCGGATAGAAGCTCCGAGATGCTATTCAGGGCCTTCAGAATGGAGCGGGCGAACGGACGCTCAAGGACTTCGCGGAGAACTGTGTCGTCGACGGTGGCGTCGAAGACGAAGCCCTGCATCCAACGATCGCGTTTCGCCAACATCTTGACCAGTTCCGATTCGAGCTCATACCAGGAGTTGTCTCGCCAGAAAAGCAGGGTCGCGATAGCTTCGCGCAACTCTTCCGGTCCGTCATCGATCTGGGACATGGTTTGCTGCGCTGCTTTCCGGTAGAGCTCTTCCGGGTGCTCGGCAACGGTCAGACTGCCTCCGAGGCCGGACAGGAGAGGTTGTTGTCTGGCGAGATCGCGGCCGAACGAGTCAATGGTCGAAATCCGAAGCAAAGCCGGTTGCTCGAGAAGATTCCAGCCGCGCGCCTGGGAATGTTCGTAGGCTGCAATCGCCAGGATGTCGGCGCCGGCGTCGTTTCTTGAAGCTTTTGCGAGCGCGTCGAGGATGCGGTGGCGCATCTCTGCCGCAGCGGCGTTGGTAAACGTGATGGCGACGATCTCGCGCGGATCGTCCACGCGAGGCAGCAAGGCAAGGAAACGCTGGGTTAGCAGTGTCGTCTTACCGGACCCGGCCGGCGCCTCAACAATGATCGAGGCGCTTGTATCAATAGCTTTCAGGCGCTCACCCTCGTCGGGCGGCGCCTGCATGGTGTTCTGAATTGTCATAGGGATACTCGGATGGAATTGAGAAAAAGAGGGAAATGATAAAGAAGTGCTGCTGTAGGTCTGAGTTTTCGATGTTTAATTTCCTTGCAGAAATTACAAGCTGATTCTGCTCATCTTTGATAGTTTGAGAATCAAGGGGAAAACGGGAAAGGTACGATACTCACTATGAAGACGTGGATTGGATTGACCGTTATTGCAACCTCATTATCTGTTTTCGGCCAGGCTCCGAAAGCTACTGCGCCAGTTGCTCCTCATCGTTCTTCCACCCATGCGGAGCCGTCAACACAAATCGGATCACCACTTCCGATGGAGGTGTCCACGTCGGTAGAACCTCACTATCGAGGCATGAACGCATCGGCAATCTTTGACGTCTTGCATCGAAACATCGGCGTTATTAAGGCTTCAGAATATGAGACAAAGACGCAGTTCGATGCGAGATTGCAGAGAATCATGAGTCTGCCTTTGTTTGACGGTCATAAAGTTGGTGACCAGTACACCTTTGCATTGGGTGGTGCTTGGGCAGGTGAAAGGAGTTTTTCCTCAGAGGGTGGAGACCCACTCTCATATCTACGAGGTGCGATACAAACCTCATACAACTCAGAGTCGCAGATATTGACTGTCACGTTGCCCATTGTGACCGGGATGGCTTCTGGGATGTACGATATGGCCTTCGGATGGGGCTATGACGTTCGTACTGTGGGACATCACGTCGGACAAAATGCTTTCGGCGTCAAGATGGCGGTCACTGATTCTGTGATCCATGAACAAACGCTAGATTTCAACGACGCCGACATCGCCTGGTTAGAATCACACTGTGAACAGGAATCTGCACGCAGCGACGTGAAATGCAAAGTTCCTGTATCAGCAGCGAGGGCGCGAGCAATGGACGGCAGTATCCGCGTAGCCTTAGGCTCGACGCTAAAGGAACCGTACACTGCAGAAGATTCCGGAACGCAAAAAGCCACTATCGACAGCCCATATGAGAATCATGAAGTGCGACACGGGCTTTTCATTTCCCCTAACCAACTAGTGATCTATGACGGACGGACAGGTGAAGTGGTAGCGCAATACATCAAGTAGGTTTATCGATCGAACGCTGCGGTTCTCTCAAAAGGAACTCAGTGTCTCTACCGGGACATCGAAGCAGATTGTCATGGTGAATTCCGACTGGCTCGTCACAATGGGCGCAAGTGTGAATTGTGTCGTCTGGCATTCGATCCTCCTGACAATACGTTATTGCATGATTTGGCGGTAAAAGCGCTCGACCTTCGAAGCTGTACTCGCCAAGACTTCGCTATGCTTGAACTGAAGTGCTGGTGATCGGTAGCCAAGTCGACGCGCGATTTCACTCTTTGTGAAACCCTCAACCTGCAACTCTGCAATCTTCTTCCAGGTCGGATCGGCATCTACCAAGGCATCATCCGCGCAAGCATTTCTCGTAACTGAAAGAATGCGCCTTTCCGTGTCTGCCTGATGCGCTGACGCCCCCCGGTTCGGATTGACAACACGATGGTCTTCCCTACGTCGCAAGCATCGGCCACAGCCTTATAGCCGACACCAACACCCGCAAGCATTAGAATGTGCCGGCGAGCCCTTTTAAAACTCACGATCCCGTTACCGAGCCCCGCCTTGCGGGCTGCTGCCCGTCCCGTTTCGTATCTCGAGTTTGCAGCTCGGCAGGGGACACACTTGCAACCGCCGATATACTTGATCCTCGTCCCATGAGGTTTGTCAGCTGCAAGATCCTTTGCTGACCGTAATCCCGATGGTCTCTGTTGGGCCATTCGATTTCCTTTCTCAGAATCAAGAAGCAATTTGACTAACCTCACGGTTCATTGAGTAGGTGGTGTCGCTTCCTCGTCGAGTAGCTTGACCCAAGGCTTTTCGGGATGACGGACCAATAAGCCTCGCAGTTCCAGATAACGAAGCCCAAACTCGATCTCTTCGAACGCGTCGTGGTCATCAACAGATTCTTCGCTCACATTCATCCATCCGTCTCCCTCCGAAACCGTGTTGCAGTCGAGGAATGAGGAAGCATTCTCAAACGCGAGACAGTGGGCCATACGATCGATCTCCGACATGCTCATGAGGTCAACCGTCGTCGCTGTGGGCTCTCCTACAGGAACGGATTGGAAAGCGGCTTTTAGTAGGTCTTCAAGCCAGAGGACATCGACGCTCTCTCTGAAATTGCTGTCTTCTTTCGACCGACAACCGGTGTCCTCGCCCATAGCCAAATTCATGGCATCGGTCATCAGGTCTTGTTCAGTGGGGAATTCGGCGTCGGGATCGCCGTCCAAGGGTTCAATGTTCCGGGTCCAGCTTGTGCCTATCGTGCTGCGCACTAAGCGCGAAACGATTTCTTTGGCTAGCTTTCGTTCTGGCTTCTCAGATTGGCATATTGCTGTCATGTATTTGCCTCGAATCGTTTGAAAGTGACTACCCATACAAAATGCGTGGCGTTCCATGAACCTTCGCCGTTGATCGATTCCCAGAGCATCTGGTACTCCAATTTGGCGGTCGGAGCATGCCCGAGTAGGAGGAGCGCGAGTTCACCCTCCTGCGTTCCAGCCATATCCTTGACATCCTGGGCAGTGATGGGTTCGCCCGCCTTGCACCCTTCGGCTATAGCGTCTTCCTCTGAAATAACCTTGAGAGGTTCGATCCGGACGCCGGATACTTCCAACTGGATACGTGAAGCGTGGCGTGGCATAAACCGGGCGACCTTGTACCGCCATCCCCACTCATTCCCGGTCTTTGGTGACTCTATCGTCGTAGTCGGGCGCTTCCCGTCTGCCACATAGTGAACGGGTGCGGTCTCCAGTGGGACGTAATGCCATTTCGGGCGACCCTTTTTCGTTTTACCGTTTGGGCGTTTTTCACACCACAGCCAAGTCGCCTCCTTCACATAGCACCGATCACCTGGGCTGCCATAAGAGCTCACCCACTCGAACTCACCCGGCTTGATTCCGAACATTCCGCTTGGGAGAGAGATGGAAACAGCTCCGTGTCTGTTGAGGTGAGGCTTGTAGATGCCAGCAGGTGCGCAGATGGCCGGCGAGATGATCGACTCGCCTCTCACAAGCCGCGGGAGAACAATCCGCAAGCGTTCCTCATCCTTTACGACTCGTCGGGTTTGAGTCTTCAGCCCATCACGAATGGCTAGAACCATGGCGGAACTGAAAGCAATTGGTCGATCCTTTGCGATGAGCATTATGTTTCTCCGTCTCTAAAAACGAAAATGCCGCCTTCGAAATTGAAGAGCGGCATGAATAATCGGATTGCGTTCAGCAGTGCACACCTGCATATGGGATGCAAAGAGAAAAAGGCTTATTTACGAACGGGACGTAGGCTGATTTGTACGTCTGGGCAGAATTTGTCACAAACTTTTTCCAAGTCTCTTCGCCGCCCTGAACGAATAGGGTGCCATAGATGACTACAGGAAGCATCCTCAATTTCGACAGCACTTCTTCCATCGAGTCCTCGCGGCACAATACAAGCACATATCCCAACGAGCCTTCTGGCAGCTCAGAAGCTTCCCAGTCTGAGTCAACCATATAATCTTCGCCGAGTTCCCCCAAAACTCCTTCGTCGGAGAGCCTTGCCATTTCGCGGTCTAAGATCTGGAATCTCAACGCCTCAGACGCCGCAAATAACGGATCGCTCATCCGATAGAAATTCAAGATGAGCCAAGCCTAGTAGGAACCCATTTCATGTTGCGCGAGCTCTTCAAAGAAATCTTGACGGAGCTTTTCATTACCGGAGTGCTTGTATTGAGTGGAAGCCACCGATTTAAAAGATCTTCGCCTTTTCTTGAAAACCATGCTTGCTCCTTTGAGCCCAGACTTAGCTTCCTACCACGACAATGGATTCTACGCCTACCCGAATTCAGGATGGAACGCGCCATGCACATCTGGCGCTTCACTGTCGGTGATAAATTACCAACGATGGGTCAACCTATACATATACGCCGCATCTGCTCCTATGACATGTTGGAGGTTCCGGCCAACGGATATGTGCTCGCAGAATCAGCAGGCGAGATGTATTTCTGCAATGCACGATGTCTCTGCATCTGGGCGATCCAGCTTGCGACACGTCCAAACCCGACTGAAGAACAAAAGTTATTTTCGACGGAAATGACACCGCCGGCCGGACTACGCCGCACCTTTATGAATGTCACGGAGCTAGCACAATGGGCAGCTGCGAATGCGCTTGGGGGCGAAGAGCACGGGGGGCTCATGAATGGAAAAGTTAGGCAGCTCCCACCTACAGAACCGGCCTAATTTCGGGATCGTCAGACAAAACAAGTGATCAAAGGTATCGTCCCGATGCGGGAGATAATTGAGTTGATATGACTGATGGTGAACTTAAGGATTTGGAACAAGCAGGATGGAACAGAGTCAACATCAATACATACCGTCACCGCTGCAACGCCATGGTGCTGAAGAGAGGGGACAGATGGGTGTCAAAGACCGCGGCAGGAGAACTGATTGCGAAGTACAGAACCGTGTCGCAAGCTGCCGACCATCTTCGAGAGTGCGACCCCCATTTCTGGAGCATGCGCAGCCGCGGAGGGTACGGACAGTGCGGCGGCGTCTCAATGGCTCACACTGATTTCGACCGTCAATCAAAAACTTATGCCTTTGTCTTCCACTTGCCAAAACAGAGTGACTTTCCGAAGTTTTTAACACCTGTATTCAAGAGTCATATGTTCGGGCAAGCAACATGCGCCAGATGCTCAACCCCGATGAGCGTCGTTAGATTCCGATCGCTGTTTGCGGATAACTCTCTCAAACGAAACCGGGCCGAAGACTTTATCGTGTGCATTTGTGGCTATCCCGTCTGGGTTTTACACCAGGAACGTTTCTTTGATGCAGAGCAACGGATGTTCAGGTATGAGCGTGCCCTAAAGCGCAGGAGGAGCCTATCCTTAGCGGGTGGGAGACATACGGCCGAGGAAATCCAAAAGATACTCGCCCTTCAAAGGAATCATTGCATTTATTGCAATGTTCGATTTTCTGTCGAGGTGAAAGCGACCAAAGATCATCTGTTGGCGGCTGTGTACGGAGGCTCTAACTGGGCGCTCAACATTGTGCTGGCTTGTAAATCCTGTAATTCTCGTCGAGGAGACATTCCGTTTCGGACGTATTGCAAGCTCCTCAGTGAGGTGCAGAATCGAAGAATATTGGCGCATTTGAAGCGCAGAATCCTAGCGATAGATTTCGACAACTTAGGCAAGGGTGCCTTCAGTTCGTTTCATATCGGCATTGAACTACACGATTCGCAACATACCCACTCACCAACCACACAGGACACGACTATCTGGTGCCCAGTCCTCCCAGCGGATCATTCCTGTTCAAACGAGCCGAGGACGGAACTCTGATTAAAGTCGGCGATGCTACGTGGGACGAAGACCTCAAGATTCCACCAGGCCAGACCGTCAATGTGACGTTCACTTGGAAGGTGAAGCCGAGCGACTACAACAAGACGTACGAGGAGCTCACTGCGGTCAAGCCTGCGGACGGCAGTATCAGTCCAGACCTCAATAAATTTCTGACGACACGTATGGATGAGTGGGCGGGTTTCGTATTCTTCGACTACCTCGACAACGTCAAGATCGATCTACCGCGAGACTGGGTGTTGCCTGCGTCCAAGTTTTGAAGGGTCTTCCACAGATCGCTACATCATCCACCTAAGGTCCCCACCATGTCTTAGATACTCTGTGGATTCAATAAGATACAAACTATCTCATCTTGGGCCGCGGGCGCCAAGAGTATTATCAATATAGTCGGTCAGTAATTCCGGGATACAATCGGAGACTCAATGCTGCCCTTGGAACAATCCGAAGCTTCAGCCGTATCGAAGATTCCGCTGGAACGGCCGCGGTCTGAGTCGTCGACTGATCCCGCAGCGATAGGAAGATCGCTTGTCATCAAGGGTGAGGTGACGGGATCTGAATCACTTTACATTGATGGCAGGGTCGAGGGCGCGATAGATCTACCCGGTAACCGGGTCACCATTGGTCGCAACGGGCAGGTTGCAGCCAACATCGTGGCAAGCGAAATCGTTGTGCTGGGTAAAGTTCGCGGCAACTGCCAGGCAAGTGGTCGCGTGGATATTCGCAGCGAAGGGTCGCTCACCGGCGACGTAATCGCAGCACGTATATCGATTGAAGACGGTGCGTTCTTCAAGGGCGGCATCGAAATTCGCAATCCCGACGCGATTTTGACTCCATCGAGTGTCCAAGGAATAGCGAAACTTGGTTCCCCTCTCGCGGCGGCCTATGACACGCAGGCTGAGAATGAAATTGCTGACGGACAATATGAAATGCTTGACGATGAAGCCGATTTAGAAGACCTAATTCCACGATGGCGCTCGGGGACTCCAGCTCTCGTGCACTCGCGGAGTGCTCGATAAACCACCCATCGCATGCCACCTGAATCTCCAACAAACTCGCCTCGGGTGTCTATTGGCTGGGCTCCTAGTTTTACTACTGACGTCAAGAAACTGGACGCAGAAGTGGGATATGCCGCGTCAACCGAAATTCTAAACGCCCTGGTTGAAGCACTTTCCGCGCTCAAGCGGTATGAATGGGACAAGACCCTCATATCGCCGGCGGGCCACATCGGTTCCTCATTCCAATACGACTTCCATCCGCATTACGTCTTCACTTTTAGTGTTCTAACTGACCGAGATGAACGGAAACAACCAATTAAAGAAAATTATGTCCTCAAGAGACTATTTAAAAAGTGACGGATTTCCTGCCACTTTTGAATAGATATCAAGGGCAAATCCCAGAGCCAAAAGCAAAAAGCCGAATACTGCGAGCTTTCGTGTACGCCTATCAGCCCAGTCTTCCCCTGACTGTGAAGTGGCCGGCTTTCCAGAGGGATCATCCAGGATATCTGGCTTTCCAGCCGCCTTTAATACCTCGAACAGTCTTTCCCAGCCTCGCACAACCCCAGTCTTCCATTTAGCGGTGAACGCGTCGAGCGCCAGGACAATACCAGCGACGAAATTGATGGTTGAGGCTAAAGCGTCCAAATGGATGTCGACCATGAGGCGAGGATACGGTGGTCCTCTCATTATGAAAAGAGGCCACCTAGATTCATGCGGACAAGACATGCTCTGAGATCAGATCAGCTCCGCTTGAGATGGTCGAGCACCATCCAAAGATATTGTTCAGGTCCAATCACGGATATCAGCTTGACGCCAGCCTCGATCCACTTCTCCTCGGTAATTACCGGAGGATTGGAAAGACAATAGTTTGGATTAGTAAGTATTTGCCTGACGTCACTCGCGGTCCATGGCTGATCCATATCGTATTCTCCTCGTGCCAATTCTACCGTTGCGATGTTGGCTGATAGGTCGTCTCTGCCCAGAAGGCCGTACAGTGAAGAAACCAGCCGTCTCCGACCTCCAAACATAGGTTCATGACGGGGTGGCTAAGGATTCTCTGGAGGCGAAATGAAGTCGCGCCGCCTCTGCTCCGGGGATGTTCCATCCGTACATCGAACCGCACAGCATAGCCTCTTCGACTTCAGGGGTAATCCCCATTCGTTCGTTGATAAGGCGAACGTGCTCCTCGCATCCCTTGACTGTAGTGTGGTGGTCGTAATTGGTCAGGTGATAGCCCGACTCGCCGAATGTAACAATGCCAATTCGCTTGGAAGGCTTTCCACCAGGGATCACAACGTACGCGAAATTCATTTCGACAAGCTCCTTTGTTTTCCTTCTCAGTAACCGAGTTCGTGAGTTCTTTCAGAAACCCATCAATGCCAGCAATGTGACGTTTTCTTGGATGGCTAAAAGTAAATCAGTGATGATGGACGAGATGTCGGTAACGGATCGCTGCGGCGAGAACCGCTAAGGGGGCCACCAAAGCGGTTCACAGCCACACTCGAGAGCCTACGTTAGGGAAGCTTATAGACGATCTGACCTGTTGTGCCTGTGATACCAGAGATCGAAAACAGTAACCCAAACGCTTCGTTCTCAGAATCGGCATCGAAGAGGGCCTGCACTCCATTACCGTCGTGATGACCGTATATTGACCAAAGCATTCGATAACCTTCTGGGGGCCAACCATCGGTTCCCACCGTCATCTCAACAATAAACGTCTCAGCCTCACTAACGGTATCGAAAGGATGGCATATAGCGGAACCGTCGGAGGTCTGCTCCTCCACTACTGGCCGAACCTCGTATGTGTCGAAACGGAGATCTTGAATCAATTCTGAAACCCGCATGTCTACCCTCACTCAGAGCCATGAACCCACTTGCAAAGTCACAACTGTTATGCCGCGTCGATATGCAAAAACCAAGGGGCAATACCGGCAACGAAGTTTAGTGAATGCCCCTGGCTCTGGAAAAGGGTTGTCAGTTGTATCTCTCGTTCACTGTCACTGATTTTGTCGTCATCGTTGATTAGGATCGCCGTTTTCGTAAAAGCGCTGTTTCCCCATGATGATGGAACAACAGCTTCGTTCCGGCTCACAAAAATCCCAACGATTCCCGAGAAGGCGTGATGCTCGATTTCTGCCGGCTCGGGCACTTCTAGAAGATTCTCGAGCGGCACACCACTTTCAAATGAGCATTGCCCAAGAACGCACATCATATTGTCCACGTTAAGGAGCATAGTTTCGCCGGACTGACGATGGTCAAGCTCGTTTTTGCCGCCGCGGCGCCAGCTGTCACGGTAAATCGTGAATTCCATAAATACCTTTCTGATAGATGTTCCGCGAATATCGGATTCCTTTCGCGGTGGCGCCGCCAGTTGGTCTAGCCGCCACTAGGGTGTGAGAAACGTGAGTTGATGTGTCCTCCAGATACAATTCCTTGGCGAAGAACGAAAAGCCGCCTTTTCGCAGGCGGCTTTAGGGCAAGCGCTATCGAGTGGAGCATGCTGAGAACAAGCTCTTCGCCATCAGCCTTGTTATTTCGTCGTTAAAGGAACTCGGCCACTGGCATGAGCTCCGCTAAACATGCTCTCGAATCCAGACGTGAAGCCTGTTGACAGGAGCGTTCACACTCCAGACATGGATGCGCTCGTCGCCATTTTTCTCAGGGGTCTCCACTCGAAGCGGAAGGAAGGGATCGCCTAGCTGGTTTGAATTGCAAAAGCGGATAGCTGCGTCGGCCGCTGTTGGTGCGAGAACGGGGGATTCGATTTTGGATTTATTTTCAGCGTCTGAAAAACAGGAAACTAAAAACCTTCTTCGGGTGTTCACTAAAACCATCTCCTTCGGTCAGATGGGGCCACTAGATAAAAGGGTTCTGGCGACAGGCGACCATACGAAATAGTCCTTGAAATCCTCTCGAGTTTGGCTCATAGCTCCCTAACCGAATAGGAGACTACAGCAGGATTTTCCAGAAGAGTAGGCATACTGGATAGGAATGATTCGTGATCGATCTTCGATGCGTCATCTTCGATTTCAACAATGTGCGTCAGATGCCATCCCGCGCAAGGCAAAGACCACAAGGCCTGTTTAGCTGAAGGGGCTTGTGGGAGTCGTGTATCTGATATCAATTCGCGACTCCCCGCGCGGTCGAGCATCAGTGTTGGACGTACCGATTACCGCGCTTCTCCTGCTGATCTGCCTTGACTGCCTCGAAGACTGATTCCGGAGCTTGAATGCCAAGCTGAAGGAGGATTTGACGGTAATAATCCACGTCTTTCCTGTTAATGCCTGCCTGTGGATCGCTAAGGTTGGAGTAAACAAACGCTCCCTCTTCTGTATTCACGACGCAAAAGACATAGTTGAGGGGGCGGTCGTAACCCATGAGAACGTAGACCTTCTGGCCGTCTTTTGTAACGGCCTTGAAACTGTGCTGGGACATCATTTCTCCTGGGAGTGTGTGTGATCGGCTTCGTTGTGATCTTCAGCGAGTCCGCATTCGAAGCAATAGCCATTGTTGGTTGGGTCGGAGTATTTGTGCGGTGTTGCCCTGGCCAGCTGCCACGATGGCTCCAACACTTCCCACTTGCCTACGGTCTTTCCGTGGACGTCGGTGATGTTCCCGCTTTGGTGCGGTTCTGGGGCCTTGTTCCCATACGTGCTTACGGCGAGGGCCGACTGGATTGCGCGGCGAACGTCTGACCAATCTTGAAGCGCGTTGTTGCTCAGATCTATCTTTAGGCTCAAATTCCTAGTGTCGTTTCCTAACCTCTTCGATAACCTTGTCAGCGCTTCTTCAAGCTGACTGATCCTCTCCGCGTGTTGCCTATTGAGCGTCATGACAGCAAGCCCAGTGCGGTTATTGCAGCCGAATTTGTCGAAAAGACTACGAACGTGACCTTTGACTGTCAGAAACGAAACATCCAATTGATTAGCAATCGATTCGTCATTGTGGGCCTGAGTGATGAGAGTCAGAACTTCGGCTTCCCTAGCTGTTACGCGGAAGCCCTTAAGGCGCGCACGGAGGCTATGCCGGCGCCTGCGCTTGGAAATCTTTAGCATGAGGCCTTTCATATATGTCTCCGGCTTAGAGCGCGAAGATTTGAGTTTGGTCGCGAATCGAAAGGGGGCGGTACCAGATTCACCACGGCTCTAAGTGGTTGTATATACAGAGGATGATGACTATGATCAGGGTGGGGGCAACGATGGACGAGTCTCATATTTCGGACGGAGACACTATGGTGGCGAGCGTGGAGAGTCGCGCCATCAACATGGCAACGGAGTACTACGAAAAACGTGGTTATGCTGTCACGAATGTCTGCCGCGCTCGTCACGAACACAAAGGTTATGACTTGCTGGTTAGCGAAACGATGCAACTCTAAAAATTGAAGTAAAAGGATCCGGAAAGCTTTATCACGGAATCCCGGATCTTCACGGGAATGAACTTGACGATCAACTTCAACTGATCGCTGACTTCCTTTTTGTCTGCTATTTTCCTAACGGCTTGCCTGCGAAGGTCGCAGTGATTCCTCGCAATAGAATTCCTCCGAATGCAATGCAGCCGAAGCTTGCCTATTGCATAGGTAGCTCGTTCAAGAACCGTTCATTCATCGAGTCCTTCTTGGAGAAACCGTGAGAATCATGGTCATTGCCATACTTCTATTCGCCGACTGCCTGGTGGCGACACCTCAAGCGCAAGAGAACCAAGAAACACAGGCTTTGAAGGCATGCACCCTATCGCATATGGGCAAATACTCAAGCGCGAGAGAAGTGGGCTACAACTCGTGCCCTGCAGAGACTCAGGCGTGGTTGAAAGCGTGTATCGCTCGCATAACCACCTGTCCGAAAGATGACGATCGTGCCTGTGAGGATGGCCAAGCAAGGTTCAACTGCGAGGGAGATTTGCGAGATGTTGAAAATTCGATTGACCATACATGGCAGGCTGCACATCCGACACCTCCCCGTCCAGTAGATCCGAGAATGGAAAGCGCCATGAAAGATCTCGCATCGCAGCTGCCTCTTCCAGGACTGCCTAATTTGAAAGTGCCGGTCTTCGCAATTCCGAGAGCAGTTGTGTGTTCCAGTGCGAATGCGCTGATGAATCCAAATCGTGACATAGCGCTCGCAACAGGAGCATGCACGGTCTTTGAAAACTCTAGGAGAGTCTCCATACTGGTTCCGACCGAATCCACGGAATACATACGGGACCATTACTTCCAGATCGTCGAAATCAGATGGCATAGTAAAGATATGTCTGAGGCAAATGTCTATTCTGGCTGGGTCGCAATATCGGCGCTACGAAATTGATTCCTACTACTGGAAGAGGAAATGGCAAAGAAACTTATAGTCGGGCTCGAATATGACGGAGCCTTTGCAGACATAGACATTGAGATCTCGGAGGCGCTGAACAATGGGGCAGTCCCGACAGCACCACTCTTTCAAGCTGGGGACCGGTCAAATAACGAGAAAGAACAGGTTGTTCAGTCCTATTTAACCGCGCAGAGTCTACCGGCAAGCTTTCACTACCAATCGCTGTTCATCGCTGACGCCGCGAACGGTTATCCCACCGTGAAGATGGTAGAACCCTATGGGCATGCTTTTATTGTGAAACCTCATGTCTTCGATGAGCTGAAGGTCGCCTCGATCGGCGACATGCAAACCCTAATTTGCGAGATTACGCGAGAAGGGAAAGACTATACGACCGCAGACCCGAGGGTTGTGTCACTGAGCAACTCTCAAACTAGGGATGCTTCGATTGAGCAAATGCTCAAAGAGGTTGCAGTCCTTCGAAAGGACCCATGCAAGAGTCAAATCTTTATCGAAGCACGCGGTCTATCGGCAACTCACCCACAAAGATTTAGAGCGCCCCTGCAACAAAGGGGATTTTCCTTTAAAGAACAGCCCTTTCCGCTTGGTAGGGCTCTAGAAGGAGTCTTTGGAGGCTATTGGTTGTCCAATCCACTTTTTTGCTCTTAGTATTGCAATCGTTTTATGTGTGGTTAGGGGCCCACGTTGACTCCCTGGCTGTGCAGACTTGGAACCGTCGCAATAGCATTGTGGTAACATTTTCCGTAGCGACAGCAGTTGGCCTGCCGCCGCTACAGCACTACTGCAGTGAGCTACTTGCGAAACCTCAAGACTTCAGCAAGTAGTAGGGCTAGAGCAAGAATCACGCGAACCAACTCGTGATCTTCGACATCAAAGTCCAGCTTCACCTTCACACCACATACCCCCTCTCGACGGACCCGGAGCGCTAACTCTGGGTCAGTCAGTCGCGTTTGAGACGCGACCCGCGTCGATCGAGAAAGCTACTTCTCGCCTATTCGCGCTTTCAACTGCCAACGATCAAGGGTGAGATCCCAAACTTTTGTAGATGTGCGCAAATTCCCGACCTGTACGAGGGGCATCGCCCAAAGAAAGTTCGGGCTGATGCCCATACTCGGGATAACGGAATCTGATCGATCTGATCTCGGCTTGCTGTTCGCTGAGGGTCGATCATGTAAGCTAAGTACATCAAATCGCTCTTGTATCACGGTTAAGTACAGCGCGACACTTGGATGTCCCGAAAACCGCCCCCGCAAACCCCGACCTTATTCCCACCAAATCCCAGCACCGCTCTGATCGCGCTTCAGCCGATAATCCCGCCCGGCAGGTAGCTTGAAAGTCAAGTTGACGCTGGTCCCTCGCTGGAGCGTCGCTCTGTTTGAAAGATCTAGGCCAAATGCTTTCAGGCCTGACTTAATGTCAAAGCTGCGGCGGCTCTCTGCGGTGCGGGAGAATGTATGGAGCGCTTCGGACATGTCGCCGGAAAGTCTAAACGTCTCTTCTATAACATCCGCTTTTTTAAGGCGGCAAGACTTCCTTGCGTGGTCTCAGTTTCGATTCCCAGCCTGAACTCACGCTTCCGTTCATCGGGGACCTCACTACGCAGGCCCCTCCCGACTGGCAACCCCTTTTCATAAACGCTTACTAGGTATACCCGCAGCGGAAATGTTATGAAAACTAGTTTATATTCTCCCGCTGCAACTTGAAATTCACTCGCACATGTCATCAACGCGGTTTGATTCGCCCCCATTCCAGTTCCGAACACTTCAACCTGCAAACCTGCTAATGTCCCTGCGATGATCTCCTCCTTATAATGAACTTCGCTGCGCTCCGCGATAGGGCAGCTGAGCCAAAATAGCGGCAGCTTGACCTCTCGCATTTCCGAACTCTCTATAATAAATTCTCTCGACGCAACTAGGTCTTTAATACGCCTGATGAAATACTCGAACCTACTGTCGGACACTTCGTCGGCATATATTTCACGGCTCTTTTCATTATTGAAGAGCACCCCGGGCGTATAAGAGGGGGCTCAAAAACCCGAGCGGCCTCTTTGTATTTAATTAGATCCGACGTGATCGCTTCTTTGTTTAGACCTATTTCACTTAGGCCTCTCTCAAAGTTTTCCGGGTCGATTCTCAACGTCTCGAACCAGTCGTTTCTTGTCGTGTAAATCATTGGGTGCTTCATGTCCGAGATTTTACCCGGAAAAATCGCGGCACGGCCAAACACTCTCTCACTCCCTTCCATAAATGCAAGTAATAGCGAGTGTTATATGAATTGCCAAATACTCCACGAAGCCAAGCCATAGTCTCAGGCTCGAGGTCTAAGCACGCCACCTGATATCCTTTGGCGCGAGCACGATCGATACATGTACTCACCAGGCTGTTCCCGATTCCATGCGCTCGCTGCTCAGGGAGCACAAAGAGGCCTTTGATTTCGCACGTTCTTGGATTCATTCGGTGGCGTAGGAACTGCCCGATATGCGATGCAGCCCACTCCCTCCGACCGGTGCATCGCTAGCAACACCTCTCCATTTCTAGTCGAATAGGCATCGGGCAATTCCAGAATTTCTTAATCGAGACGGTCAAATCGAAATCCGGATGATTGCCAGTGTTGCGTACAAACTCACCATAAGCCTTGAACATCGCACGTGCTGATTGCACCATATAAGCGGCGACGAATCTTCCAGAGGCACAATGCAAATCATTACGAGTAGAGTTTAAGCCCTCATGCCGGGTGGCGTAAGCCCAGACGGCCATAGCTCCTAAACAGCCGTCTACGTTCCTGATGTCCCGGAGCAAAGTCTCCCGTTGGCTTACCGGTTTACGAAGGATGCGGAACAGCAACCTGATTGGCAGCGGTGGCGACAACACGCTCGACGGCGCTGACGATGGCGTCGATGTCTTCGTCGTTGGTTTGCCAGTTGCAGACGCTGATGCGCATGGCACGTCGGTCCTGGAATGTGGTGCCGGTGAAGAAGGCGGTGCCTTCGGCGCAGATGGCAGTGATGATGTGGTCCGTAAATATGTCATGATCTGCCACTGTAGCGGTGGGCGATGGGTTCAGGAAGCGGACGAGGCCCTGGTTGATAATAGGCGTGTTGAGTGCCATGGCGTGTGGCACCGCACCGATACGCGATGTGAGTTGGGTAGCGAAGCGGCAGCAGCGATCGACGAGAGAGGCGATGCCGTTGCGGCCCAGCTCGCGGAGTGCGGCGTAGGTGGCGAAGCCGCGGGCGCGGCGCGACATTTCGGGACTGAAGTTGATCTGGTCGCGCGCGTCGGTGCTTGCGACTATGTAGGAGGCGCCTTTCGACATGGCTGCCTGATGCGATTCGGGATGCGCGATGAAGGCGTAGGCAGAGTCGTAGGGGACATTGAGCCACTTGTGGCCGTCGATGGCCCAGGAGTCAGCGAGGTGAGAGCCGTTGAGCAGGTGCGCGTAGCTGGGTGAAGCGGCAGCCCACAGGCCGAAGGCTCCGTCGATGTGGACCCAGGCGTTGTGCCGCTGAGCGATGGGGATGAGTGCGGCGAAGTCGTCGTAGAGCCCTTCGTTAACATCCCCTGCCTGAAGGATGACGATGGACGGAACGTCACCTTCCTGTTGCAGAGCTGTTTCGAGAGCTTCGGGCAGTAGCTGGCCTGTGTCGTTGGTGGCAAGGTAGTGGATGTTGGCGGATCCGATGCCGAGCATGCGGATGGCGCTGACGGATGAGGTGTGGACTTTGCGGCTGGTGAAGATGCGGATGGCAGGAGCGGCGGCGAGACCTGCTTCTTCGATGTCGATACTGAAGCGGGCGAGAACGTGGTGACGTGCCGCGGCGAGCGCTGTGACGTGGGCCATCTGGCAGCCGTTGGTGAAGGCGAAGCTGGCGGTGGAGGGGATGTTGAGAATGTCTTTGAGCCAAGCTCCGGCGACCTCTTCGACGATGGCAGCGGCGGGGGAGTGGGCGTAGATGGCGGCGTTCTGGTCCCATGCTGAGGTGAGGAGATCGGCAGCGAGTGCGGCGGGAAGGGTGCCACCGATGACCCAGCCAAAGAAGCGGCTGCCGGAGGAGCGATGGAGGCCGTCTTTGCAGGCTTCGATGAGGTCTTCGATGACTGTGGCGGCATCGAGGCCGGTGTTGGTCAGCTCGACGCCGAGGGCGGAGCGGAGGTCATCGAGGGTCGCGGTTCCGGCGACGCGGGATCGAGGCTGGGCGATGTATTCGAGGGCGTGATCGAAGGCTAGCTGGAGGGGTCGAGCTGAAATAGCCATTTGTATTGATGATACTGCGGGGGAGCATGTGAGATGCAATGGTATCCGGCGAGGCGCTCGCCCACCTCTCACTGCTCAAGTGGGAGCACATCAACCTGACGGTGACATGACAACTTCCTGCGCTTACTGTGGTTGATATGTCAACCATCGCAAGCGCTTTGTCGAGATGGGGTGAAATCGGATGCGACCACGATCTGCACGCCTTCCTCTGCAGCCTAGAGGTCTATTCTTCTCTATTTCAGCTAAAGCAACTGCGTGAGCGCCTAGTCGCACTGGACGACCTCGATGCGAGATTTGGAGGCTTTGATTCAGAGGATTTCACGAATTATAGGAATTCACGGCCGCTTAAACAGGTGAAGGCACTCCGGACCCGGCTCGAAGCCGCCAATGCAGAACTCTACCAGTCCGTCCGCTCTGAGATTGTTCGCCGCGATTAACCGCGCACACTTTCTTCAGTGTCTCCAGGGGTGGCGAGCCAGAACGAATCAGAAAGCCCATCACCGGGCTTGGGTTTCGAGTCTCGAGACGAGTTAATGAGCGGTATTCTTCAACTCCGCGAACCGAGCGAACCGAACTTTCAGCGATCACTGGAGATGGTGCCCTATCAGGGGTCACTACACCAAACGTCAAAAATCGTAACGACTTTCCGTCCCTTCAGCTAGCTGGTACGGGAACAGGATCCAGAGCCAAAGACGGCCCTGCTAAACCGACCAAGATGCTCTTAAATCTCTCCTGATTTCCTTGAACAGACTGAGTACGCGTTGAATAAGTGGGTCCACATTCCCGCGCGACCATAGAGCATAGGTCTCCAGCGGTCGGATCGAAAAACTCGGAGGACGCAAAACGACACCTTCAGGAACAAGAGTTTTTGCCCAATATGGAAGGAACGCAAATCCAGCACCGGCCATGGTGAGAGCCACCGCAGTTTGGAAATGCTCCACCATTTGATATTTATTTAATGGCACGTGGTTTTGTACGAAGGCCGTGGTGATGAGTTGATGCAGACTCGGGAATAGATCCTTCGAGGGAATCATAAAAAGTTCCCCTTCAAAACCCTTTAATGCCACAGCCCTCTTGCGGGCAGCTTTATGCCCTTTCGGAAGGGCCACAACGATGGGCTCCCGGACCAGTAACATACTCTCGATTTGGTCATAGCTATCAGCTAAATGTCCAATACTGATATCAAAGGCTCCCGACTGAATTCCCGGAACCTGTAGAGCTTCAGGCGCTTCTTTAAGCTCCACATTCACAAGAGGAAGAGCGGTTCTAATCTTGTCGAGAAGCCGGGGAAGGATATGGAAGCTCGCAGTTGGAATAAAACCGAGCCGGATCGTTCCTGCCTCGCCGCTCTCCGCATGCACTGCCGCAGCCGAGGCTTGCTTAACCTTCAATAAGATTTCTCGCGCCGCAGACAAGAAAGCCTCGCCCGCGCGTGTGATCTCAACATGTCGCTTTGACCGCCGGAAAAGAAAGACGCCCAGCTCATCCTCAAGTTGCTTGATTTGGACGCTCAATGAAGGCTGGGAGATATGCAGGATATCGCTTGCCTGCCGAAAACTTAAGGTTTCGGCAACGGCAACGAAGTATCGAACTTGCCTGAGTTCCATGGCTGATAGCTCTCAACGATCAGAGTAACAGGAACAAAGTATTTCACCGATATCAGGCAGCCGACGTATCTTGCAACTGGGGGTGGAAGAACTCTCGATGCCTCCAACCATGCTCGCCCCTTCGAGAAAACGTCGGGGCAGGCAAGCTGTGTAAACCGGTCACACTAGGAAATCGGTGGACGGCCAGCCGCGTACTTGACTGGCGAACAGATAGAAAGCCTATTTCTAATCTGCCCGAGTGGGCATGAAAGCCTCGGAGACACGCGTGGCAGCACAAGAGCCGGTTCGAATTCTCGGG